>JBOFGY010000327.1:0-3603 GCA_051649365.1 Trueperaceae bacterium | reverse complement strand
CGTGCTTTCATCCGAGTGCATCGTAGAAGACCTTAGAAGTGACGTGGCAACTACTTTACACGACACTAACGTCGTAGCAATGGCAAGCATTAGTCAGTAGGTCTGTAGCACTCAGGCTTAGGTCTGAGTGCTTTTTCTTTTGGAGGTAACAGTGAAAGTGGCAACGGTTTTAGGCTCACGCACAGAAGACTTCGAGGTCGTTTTTGACATCCTGGACGTTGACGTGTGTGTCATCGAGAGCAAGGCAGATTTGAAACACGCTAAGAAGTGTTCACACGTCCTCCTGATGGGTGGGGGTGACTTAAACCCCAACCTGTACGGGGAGAAAGCCTCCCATGTGCGGTTTGTGGACAATTACCGCGACGCTTTGGACTACGCCCTGTGCAGTTACGGCCTTGAGCACTCGCTGCCTATTTTGGGGGTGTGCCGAGGGATGCAGATGTTAAACGTGGTTATGGGCGGTTCATTGCATCAGGACTGGCAGCTAACCGAGGTTGCACCCCATACACCCTTTCACCATCTGAGCTATGTCAGAGGGTCACTTGCCTGGGTGCTGCCTAACTACTTGGTCAATTCCTACCACCATCAGAGTGTGAACGAGGTGGGAAAAGGCTTGACCGTCGCGGCAACTGCGCTTGACGGCACAGTGGAAGCCCTGCAAGGGGCAGGCTGTTTAGGGGTGCAGTGGCACCCTGAAAGTCTGGTGCTCGAGGATCAACGCTGGCTTGATTTGTTTCGCTACTGGCTCAAGGGCTTTGGCGAGGCGTAGTATGCTTATAAGTATGAAAAGCTACAGCGCAAAGGACATTGCAGAACTTGCTAGCATGACACGGCAAAACGTGACGGTGTTAGCTAAGAAACACGGTAAGGGAACGGTCATTGGCGGCGGTCAGGAAAATCAGTACCGCGTTTTTTCAGAAGCTGATTTGAAGTGGTTCATGAAAGAACGCAAACCAGGCCCAGTTGCCAAGAAAAAGAAGGTTAAAACGCTTTGAGACTAGGGTTTCCTCTGATTATATCTTTTTCATGAGAGAAATCAAGGGGGAAACCGAGAATGTGGGCTTTAGTGTTTCTTTAACGTTCAAAGGTGTGTTGCGTCCATTTCTGCCTCGTCTTCACTCTCTGCGTCCAGAAAAGCCAGTCCGACAGCTTCAATCATTTGCCTGTCTAAGTGCGTTGACCAGTTTGTAGCGAACACGCCCTTTTTGGTAACTTCAAACACCGTCTTTGGTTTTTTCTTCACATCGTCTGCCCTTGTGTAGCGTTTGTACAGCCAGTAAAGCATGGGGTCTTGCTGTAACTGGGCCTCGAGTCTCCTTAACCGTGCTGGTGTGATAGCAAGGGTGTGGGGGGCGATGCCGAGGTGTTCTGTCTCGATTGCTGCGTCATAAGGCACACGCATATAAAAGTGACTGGCAACTACGCCAACCTTAAACTTAGGCTGCACGATTTGCTGTGCTGGCACGACTTTGCGACCAAGTGTAAGTGTGGCTAGTTCCATCCTGTCAGCAACCACAATAAAGTTCATAGGTTGCAGAGTGCCAGACGAGCGTCCGTCTTGGCTCTCATGGCGGTTGCTGATAAGGTGAAATCCCCTTTTCTCGTCGTTGAAGTAGTCAAACATGGAAAACGCCACCGATTGCCCGCGAAGGCGAACAAGCCAACGTTGGCGTTTTTGTTGTTCCCTGGTTTTACTCATAGTTGATGCGGTCTAGGCAGGGTTGTAAGGCTTGGTAGATTGGCAGGCATTCCTGCAACACTGGCAGACGGTTGAAGCTGTCGGGCAAAAGCAGTTGCCAAGCGTGTTTGACACCTGGCAACAACTTACTAAGGTTTACGTGATTTATCTCGAGCACATACACATCAAAATCAACGAGCAAATCATGATAGATTTTTTTGCATTCCAGCTCTCCTTTTTCTAAGCGTCTCGAGGCCCTGTGAAGTAGGGCTTTGGCATTGGCTGGCTTCATGCTCATGACTAACAGCTCTGGTAGGTTTTTGGCACTAAGGAAGGTCGTGTGCATATAGACATGCCGCGTGGTGGACGCGAGTTTGTACATGAGGAAGTATTATAACAATTATTATTTTTCATGACGCGGCAGTATCTTGTAGTCTTTCTTGACTTCGCCGTGTTCCTTGCTACCTCTAACGTGCATCGGATGCCAGAACGTGCCTGTGACCTTGCCAAAGAGGGGTTTATCTGCGGTATAGGTTTTGAAATGTCCTCGGCAGATGTGCAAGGCTTTCTTGAGTCCGTTTGTTTCAATACCTCCCTCAGTTTTTAAGACTTCTTTCATTGGGTCAATCACTAAAGTTTTATAAGTCACACCTGGGTGTTTGCCGCTTGCAATGCGTTTCTTAGCTACCTTGGGGGGAACGGGGTGGTCTTGGGTGGTGACGTTTTTGCAGTTTGCAAACGTAAAGGCAAGCAAAGGAACTAATGCAATGTGGCCATTTTGTTCAAAAAACTTGTCATAATTCCCTGGGAGCTTTAAACCATGCCCCATACGCTCATGCAGTATCTTCCCCTCGTCGTCCAAAAAATAAACAAAAGTGAACGTCCCTAATTCAACAAAAAAAGCCCTTTTGTACACTTCCACAAAAACAAACATCTCAACAATGAAGCGTATCTTGGGGTCAAACTTATAAACCTCTGATACATCTTTGTCTTTACTTTCTTCTTCTATGTCTCGAGTAAGACAAAAAATACCGCATGAATCAGTAGGAAGTATTCCAATTTGATTGCCATTCCTATCACCAATTCCAATAAAAGGTCTAACGTTCTCAAATGCCTTAAACTCAAGCCAAAGAAATGGCCACGGTGGAATGGCGACCAAATCCTTATGTTCATAACCTTCAGTTTTATATTTTTCGTTTTCATCTAAATACGCAGCAACATTTGAAGCATCAAGGACAGTTAAATTCTTGAGCAAGAATGCAGGCTCTACACTCGTCTTAAAAACTTTTCGTGCTTGCAGCTCTTGAATTACATCTTGAGCGTATCTTTCTATCATTTTCACAGCCCCACTTCCAAACCTTCCCCTTTTTCATTTACCACTTCAATAAACTCAAGCATCGTTGGTAAACGCATATTGTCTGTATAAAATTCAAGTAGCCAGCGAAAGAAAAACATTGCAATCTGCGTGTATGTTGCTTTTGGTACGTGAATATCTATCATTGCGTAAAAAGGCTTGTCGCCTTGCTTTTCTACCAAATGGTCAAACACAGTAGATTCTTCCAAAATAATCACTTGCTCGTGGTCAACTCCTGAAGTGTAGCCACAAGCAAGCGTCCATCGCCTGTTGCCGTCTGCATCCAACTCGAAGTAATGTATGCCCAACTCCTCGAGTTTTTCTTTAGTTAGAAAGCTCATCTTTCACCTTTACCTTTTCCGAACAGTCAGCAATCGTGCTTCTGATGCCCGAGACAATTGCCATTCCAAGAAAATGCACCACATCCCACTCTGCGAACTTTTGTTCTGATGCGAATAAAAAGATTTCCTCCTCCGTCGCCCTTCTGAGATGCCACGTTTCAATGCCGTCAAACTGCCCCGAGTCCATCCTGAAAGGTTCTCTTAGCTTCTGCTCACTCATACACACCCGC
>JBOFGY010000326.1:0-2510 GCA_051649365.1 Trueperaceae bacterium | reverse complement strand
GGTCTTGTTGCGTTCGAGCTAGTTTGGCAGGACGACCACTGGCGACACGCGCTTTCGCTCCTTTTAGCCCTTCTTGACTCAATACCTTGTGCCATTGACTCACCGCCGCTTCACTTACCCCCAGCCTCTGAGCTATAGCGCGTTGGCTTAATCGCTTTTGCTTTAGGAGTTCAAACCCTTGTCGTCTTCGCTCCGCTTCTTGTTCTCGTGTGAGTCGTTTGGGATACCATGTCAGCCACTTAGCTTAAGCTATTTATGTGAACCTCAATAAAGATGCCTCCATTACGCTCCCTCCACTACTAACGCTTCCATACTGTGCTTGACATGCAGTGAATGAAGTACGCTCCAGTCTGCATGACATGTGGGGCTGATAGGCGTTGTTGCATAAATAGGCTCACATGATTTATGAGCGGTTGGCTCAAGCTGGGAGCGGGTGACTGTGAGGCAATTCCACAAGGGCAGACATTTTATTGAGGACTTTAGCCCCCAGTTTCATTTCAGCGAATTGGCTCTCAAGAAGCCTTGAAGCGCGTTTGTCACCCACAATAGTTTTGTAACGATATATAGCGGTTTCAGTTTTAGAGCGTTGATGATAACCTGCTTCTTGTTTCCACTTCCTGCGTCCGATGCGACGAACACGACGCAGATTCTGGTCACGGTGTAAAGGCGGTGCATTACTGTTACCCTGCTGGATGATTTTGGCATCCTTGCGTGGTGGAATCGTAGCCGATGCCTTGCGCTTGGCAATGGCTTGATAACTGCGTTTCTTGTCATAACCACCATCTGCACACACGTGTTTGATCTCCATCTCGGGGTCTATGCCTTCCAGCACTGCTTCGGTCATCTCATCATCGCTGACCGCATTGGTACTACCTTCGAGATTCACAATCTCATTTGTTTCAGTATCAACAGCTACATGAAACTTACGCCAGGTTCGCCTTTTACGCACACCATGTTGTCTTACTTTCCACGCACCTTCGCCATAGACTTTCAGACCACTCGAATCTACCGTGATGACTCTTACCCCCTTGAGCTGTTGAGACCTTGACTTGTAAGACTTTCCTGCGTCGGCATAGGGTGCTGTCATTCGGTACAGCGATGTGCAGGTTGAGCCCGCCTAACACGGACTTAGCAAACCCTTCAGTGCTTCGCACGCTTAAGCTGTACACCATCCCCAATAGCAGTAGCATCTCGCTATACCTATCTTGATAGATTTGGGGACTGCCTCGTTCTCCTGTCTTCTGGGCAACTTGCTAGCTTGCTAACACTGCTTTGTCTATCCATACTTCCAGGCTTCCTCTTTCTACCAACGCCGCGTTATACTTGCGCCAGTTACGAACACGGTACTGACTTTTCTTTGCCTGTCTCATCAACTGCTAAGAATACATCAGCCGTGTTCGTGGCTATTTATGCAACAACGCCGTTCTCAAATACATCTTTTGCACCTTATTAAAGTTTTTTTGTTCGGTTTGTGTACCTCCTGGTTTCTGAAATGTTTTTGTTGAAAGTCCTTTAATTGCGAACTGTAGGGGCGCATGACCATGCGCCCCTACATGAGTATGAAACGTCGTTATTGTTTAATCGAAGAATGTTTTTCACCTTGCCAACCAGCCCCCATCCACCGCAAGAATGTGACCATGAATATAGTTCGCTGCCTTGGAGGCCAAAAACACCGCCGCACCTGCAATGTCTTGGGCTTCACCCCAACGTCCTACGGGAATACGCTCTAAAATCTGCCTGCTGCGTGTCTCGTCTTGTTGAAGGGCTTGGGTATTTTCAGTGCGAATGTAGCCTGGCGCAATTGCATTGACATTGATGCCTTGGCTCGACCACTCATTCGCAAGAGCTTTGGTTAAACCTGCCACTGCGTGTTTTGAAGCCGTGTAAGGGAGAACATTAACACCACCTTGAAACGACAAGAGTGAAGCGATGTTGATGATTTTTCCGTGTTGTTTTTCTAACATGCGCTGCCCTGCAACTTGCGAGAGTGTCCAGACAGATTCCAAATTTACATTCATCACCATCTGCCAGTTTTCGTGCTTGAAGTCTTTGGCAGGACTACGCCGAATGATGCCAGCGTTGTTGACTAAAATCGTGACTGAGCCCAGCGTATTCTGGATCTCGTTTAGCATTGTTTCCGCCGTGTCTTTGGTGAGTGTGGCTAAGTCTCGAGGTACCGCTAGGAACTTTCTGCCCAGCTCTTTGACACTTTTTTCTGTGTCCGTGGCAGGGCGTTGATTGACGGTGACAACAACATCCGCACCTGCTTCTGCCAGTGCCACTGCAATCGCCCCACCGATGCCAGTAGCACCACCTGTCACGAGGGCGATTTCACCTTGAAGCGAAAACTGTGTCATTAAATTCGGGGTCATACTTACAGCATCCCGACGGTTTTTTGCACCCAAGCGAGTTTAGGATCAAAGCTGACCCCTTGTTTGCGTCCATCTCCAGCTAAAAACCACAGGTAATAACTCTGCGCTCCTGGCGCACCCACATAGGTGTGATAGCCA
>JBOFGY010000325.1:0-12304 GCA_051649365.1 Trueperaceae bacterium | reverse complement strand
TATAGCTCGTTGGCTTAATCGCTTTTGCTTTAGGAGTTCAAACCCTTGTCGTCTTCGCTCCGCTTCTTGTTCTCGTGTGAGTCGTTTGGGATACCATGTCAGCCACTTAGCTTAAGCTATTTATGTGAACCTCAATAATGTGCTGGCACCCCTATTGCTGACGAAAAAACTATTAACTGCGGGTGTTTTAAGAAAGGGAAGTTCGATTATTTTTATTTCGTCACTGTCGCACTTTGTGGGTTATCCAGGGGCAAGTGTATATGCAGGCAGCAAAGATGGTCTTACGGCCTTTGCGCGAAGTTTGAGCCTCGAGCTTTCCCCTGAAGATATTCACGTGATGACCGTGTTTCCTGGACCTACTCGCACACCGCACGCACGCCAACACAGCCCTGATAACAGTAGAGAACACAAGCGAATGTCCCCAGAAGTATTAGCGCAAAAAGTAAAACATGCTTCAGAACAACGCCATCACCGCTACGTGCCAGGAGTCCAAAATAAACTATCCGCTTTTCTGGGGAAAATGTTGCCACGTTTAACAGAACAAATAATGAAGCGAACTATCTTCAACAAAGTAGATAAAGAATAGAAGGAGAAAAGAGTTAGGAGAAAGTAAAATTGAAAATTTACTTTCTCCTAACTCCTCACTCTAAATCTAGGCCAACAATAACTGGGTCATGATCCGACGACCGGAAGGGTGTCGCTGCGTAGCGGTCATCTGTCTTGAACTCGAGGTTGTAATCGAGACTAAGAGGTTCGTCAGCGTTAATGTGCCAAATGGTTGCACCTTTAACTTGAGCATTGAGAGATGGGCTAGCTAGCGCATAATCGAGCGTACCACTCTCGCCGTCAAATACATAGGAATAGCGTTGTGTTTTCGGGACACGGAGTAAAAGGTTGCTAAGTCCACCGCTTTCAAGTGTCGAGATGGGGTCTTCGTTGGCGTAGCTGTTTAAGTCACCAAGTACGAGTACATCAGGGTCTGTGCTCCCAAGTATCTCTACGAAGTTGAGAAGTTGTGTAGCTTGTCTGGTGCGAAGGGCGTTCCAACAGCCTTGACCCTCGTCGAGTTCTTCGCCGGTCGCATCGCCGCAACCTTTGGATTTGAAGTGATTGACGACAACGCTAAACGTTTTGCTACTCGAGACCTGCTTAAAGGTTTGTGCTATAGGTGGACGTGAATAAATTTCATTGTCGTCAATTAAAAAATTACCTTCAGGTGTTAAGACGCTTGGTTTGTAAATGAGGGCAACTTTAATTTCGTCACTGCCTACCGTACCTGTTTGAATGGCGGCGTAAGTGGTTGCGCCAAGTTTAGTGTTTAGGGCAGCTACTAGATTGTTCACTGCATCGTTACCATTATTCTCAATCTCGATAAGTCCGACAACATCTGCATCAATGGTGGCAAGGGCCTCGAGAATTTTTGCCTCTTGACGTTCAAATTCTTCTTCGCTGTTTGCACCTCTTGAGTCGAGGCTTGTAAAGTAGTTGAGCACATTAAAGCTTGCTACTTTGAGATTGCCCCCTACGTTTTTAGGCGCGACGGGACGAGCGTACGTTCTGTACTCGGGGGCCTGGGTAGGTTGAATGCGGTAAGCATCAAAACCATAGGAAAGAACGCCTGTGAGGTTGGGGATTTTGTCACCAACGCGTCGTGTGCCGGAGGTGTCACTACTCGATAAATAGGGGATAGGGTTAGGATTTTGCCTAGTGCTGCCGTCATCGAGGAGAATACGACGAAGGGAATTTTTCGTGGCACTTTCGCCTATATTATTACCGTTATTTGGATGATAGAGCCTGCCCGTTGCTGCCAGTCCGAGTTCGCCAAAGCGTCCCAAATTGAAGACTTCTGTAACCGTAAGCGTTTGCGAAAATTTTACGAGCATCCCCTCGTAGGACTCGAGACTGTTACTATCCATAACTGGTAGTTTAATATTCGTGTTTCGTAGCTTAACGCCCGTGCTACAAAGCTCGAGACTGGTAATATTGTCAAGCTGAGTTTGGTCAGAAAATTCACTAACCGTACCGCTAATTTGAATGTAATCACCTACATTGACCGCGTAGCCTGAGGGTGTGTATACGAAGATGCCGTCAGAGGTACTAGGTTTGTTATCGCCCTTCGTATCTTGCAAAAAGAAACCACGCAGCTGATTGCTTTCTTGAAAATCACCGACAACTACACCTTGTGTTGTGACCGCTTGACCCTCGAGCGGTGTGCTCAGACCTTCTCCTTGTAAGGTGTAGATAGGCGTGAGTGTGGCAGCGGTTGGACAGGTGATAGTTGCTCGATACGCTTGAGAGTTCAACGCATCTTGAGGTTGGTTACACGCTGCTAAGAGAACGAGACAGAGAACGAAAAGTGATCGTGCTTCCGAGAGGAAATGCTTCGAGAGGAAATGCATAGCTATCCTTTCAGCTCCTTGTCCTTGACGTTCAAAGTTGCTAATGTTCAAAGAGCATGGTCAGTAGTATGACAATGTGACTTATTTTAGTCAAGGAATCATCAGCCGTTACTTTCCTCAAAAAATAATTAAGCATGTAAGGTTAAAACCATTCGCAAAGCTTAGCTTTTTGCTGCATTGTTAGCTAGGAAGTTGTTTGCCCCCTACATAGACCGCGTGTATGCATTCTTCTCTAGCAAGTGTAAAAAGGAGTGCGAGTGTCGTTTCAGGAGAAGGAGCGTGCTGTAGTGCGGACTCGAGCGTACTACCTTCGGGCGGTTTTACAACAATAAAATCCGCTTGTTTTCCTGAACTAAAGTCACCAACCTGTTCTTCTAAATCGAGAGCTTTAGCACCTGCAAGTGTTGCAAGATAAAGCAGGTGTGTTGCTGTAAGTGGGTAGCCGCCCTCTTGTAAAAGCATTTGGTGTTCGTAGGCTTGAAGACCCTCTTTGAACAGGCTAAAACCTGTACCCCCACCGACATCCGAGCCTAGTGCAAAATGAACACCATACTGCAAATGGTTTTTCATCGGAAAAAGACCACTGCCAATAAACATATTGCTGCTGGCACAGTGTGCGATACTCGAGCCCCCCTTGGCCAAACGAGACAGTTCGCTGTCACTCGGATAAACATTATGAGCATAGACTGCGCGGTGGCGTACGAGCCCGTAGTATTCATAAGTGTCGAGATAATCTGTTGCGTCAGGAAACAGCGAGCGCACGAAAGCAATTTCGTCACGTTGTTCGTTAAGATGCGTGGTAAAGAATAAATCAGGCTTCGCTTGAAGTAGCTCTTGGCAAACCTGCAAAATGGCCTTGCTACAACTTACCGAGAAGCGCGGGGTAACCGCGTAGCGCAGTCGTCCGCGGCCATGCCACTGTGTGGCAAGAGCCAAACTTTCTTCTAGGGCTCGAGCCGCCGTTGTATGGAGTGATTCGCTTAAATTCCTATCACCTAAAACCAGTCCTGCGGTAATTCGTAACTCACTCTTTTCTGCTTCTTCAAAAAAAACTTGCATGGCTTGGGCAAAATGTGCTCCAAACACGAGTGCGGTGGTCGTGCCATTTCTAGCAAGTTGGTGTAAAAAAGTTTTTGCCTGTTGCCGTGCGTAGTTTGGCTCGGCAAGTTTGGCTTCTTCAGGAAGAGTACGTGTTTCTAACCACTCGAGTAGGCGCAAACCCATCGCACCAAGAATAGGAATTTGCGGATAATGGACGTGGGTATCAATAAAGCCTGGCAAAATAAAAGCGTTGGGATATTCGAGAACATTAGCAGTTTCAAACTCGTGACGCAGCGTCGTGTAATCCCCTACAGCAAGAAGCGCATCATCCTCAAAAACGAGTGCGCCATCTTCGTGAAAGGCGAGGGCATTAGAGGCTTGAAAGGGATTGCGTGGCGTGTGAAAAATTGTAGCTCGAGCAAGGGTGGGCATAGGTCTCGAGTCTACCAAGTTGTAGCTCTATCACCCGCACTTGGTACTAACCTTTTCTCTGGTTTCTTTTCTCTTTACCTTTGAATGAAAAACCTAGAACTACAGGTTAAATGCATAGCCTTTTCTTGAGTCACACACTAGCCAATAAAAAAGGCGAAGGCAAGAACTTAAGCACTCCCCTTTGCGTTCAGCTTCACTCTACTGATAATTCCGTGTATCTGCTTTGCGAGAGATAACGACCATAAGGGCGGCATCTTCTTTAAGCTCGTAGCGACCTGCGCTGCGTGCAGCTTTGAGAAACCTGCCATCTAGGAGACCGCCAGCAAGTTGGGTTTTGGTTGTTTCAGGAATCTGGAAACTGCCATCATCTTTAGCAAAACACTTTAGGCTAAGACTGGGGTCACTTTGGGAAACGTCAATTTCGATGACAGCATTTTCACTCGAGCCAGTCCAACTAAACGTGGTGTCAGCAGTAATCGGTGTACCTAGTGTTGGTGCGGTGAGCTCAAACGGGGGTAAGGTGTCAAACGTTGTATCAAATGCTAAAAATCCTTTCTCTTCACCTGTAATTGCAACGCTCAGCGCACTTTCAGGCAGTTTGGCATCCGTGCTACCACTGTAGTTGATAAAAATATCTTCAGGGGATTTGCTGAGCTCGAGATAGCTCGCTTCACCACTGCGAACAACTAGGGTTTCACCTGCACTCAAAGGTTGACCATCTGTAGGAAGTTCAGAGGGAAGAGGTGTACCGTCTTGCGCATTCACCGTGCAGGTATCTGAAACCGTGCTATAAATGTTGCCTCCTTGAAGGGTGGTTAAAGGGGTAACAAAGCCAGAGAAACTAGCTGAAGCACTCACGCCTAAGCTTGAGGTCTCGAGCATGACTTGGCCAACCATACTAATCCCCGTTGCTGTTGATGGAGGATCGTCCGCAGGTGGATTCTCAGTATTATCTGAGGTACTCGAGCAGCTGCTTAACCCGAGAGCTATCAGTATGCAGCTTAGGACAAGAATGCGTAAAAATATGGATTTATGTATCATGGTGATGCTTGCCTCCCAAAACGCCGCTAATCTCTTAACACATTACATAATAACGTGCAGCTACTTCAACCCTAACGTTTGTAGCCTATGAAAGTAATGTGAAAGCAAGGCAAGGGAAACATGAAAATTAAGCGAGTAGAGGGCAGTGGAACCTTTTGTGGAGTGAAGTTTCGTGCTTAAAATGTTGAAGCTTTTTGTTATCTTGACCTCGTGTACAAAGCCCCTACTGTTGCTACGCCTGCTCGAGTCTT
This sequence comes from Trueperaceae bacterium, assembly GCA_051649365.1. Taxonomy (GTDB): domain Bacteria; phylum Deinococcota; class Deinococci; order Deinococcales; family Trueperaceae; genus CAVTAE01. The sequence continues at coordinate 7,140 of JBOFGY010000325.1, read as the reverse complement.
TACGACAACACACCGCATTCATGGTTATGTTCATACACCACCCCAAGCTGATCTCGCCAGCGTTATGAACCATACACGTCCATTTTTAGCGCTCACTCAATGTCGTATTTACAAACACAGTTTAAGTTTGACTGAGACAGCCCTGGCCTCAAGTGAATTTCTAATTATCCTTAAAGAAAATGTGTTGTGGGTCGCCGAGCCAGAGACGGACGCACTCGAAGTTCGGCGCAGTCAGCGCAATGTCTACCTTCTCTACACGGATTACGTACTTAAAGGTGAAATCAATGTCCCTCCCCACGTGCGCATCTCTGATTTTTTGGTGCGAGCCCTTCATGAAAAAGCCTTTCAGTATCTCCACCGTGTGGAAGTGCGTTTGCTACAAAAAGGTGGACTTTTAGAAAGTAGCCAAATCAAAGAGCGGCACGATGTTGCCCTCGTGAATTTACGCCAAGTAGCAGGGGTTTACGATATTTCAGAAGATAGCAGTAAGCCTGAGCTTCTCACAAATAGTGTATGAGAAAACACAGTGTGGTCAGGTGAACACGTCTGAATTGAAAGCTAAAAATTATTGTAATCGTTGTGAAAATTATATCTTTTCCCACAGCTCACCCTTCTCAATTTAACTTCTCATACTATAGTAGGATGTTTAATGTATGCGGAGCATTAAACGGGAAGTCCTCGTGACTTTCAGTGGCTATGAAGTCTGCATCTTAACAAGTGGAAGAGAGTTTTGCACTAAAGATCTCGTCTCTAGACACTTGACTGGGTGCCTAGTGCAGATGGAGCGAGTGGCGCAACCGACTGAAAAAAGAACTCCGAGGTGAGGGTTCTCAAAGGGAGAATTACGATGGCTTTTCGTAGTGTATGGTTTAGGTTGACATGGAATTTTGTTCTTATTTTATTTACACTGGCTTTCTTACTTGTAGCTTGTCAAACAACGACACCTAAAGTTAAAACGGTTGAAGATAAACCCACTTCGCCAGGTACCGAGCAACCCATATCCGAAGTACCCAATCCTGTAGAAGTTACTCCTGATCCTGAAATTCCACCAACGATAACCTCGCTCAAATGGTCAGACCCTGCAAGCTGGCCAAGTGGACAGGTGCCTACAGAAGGCCAACAGGTCGAAATTCCAGCAGGTAAAGCTATTTCATTGGACGTTAGTCCGCCAGCTCTCGGCGGCTTATTTATCAGCGGTACTTTGGTATTCGCTAATCAAGATATTGACTTAAGTACAGACTGGATTATGATCCACGGAGAGGGGAAGCTCGAGATTGGCGTACCGAGTCAGCCCTACACAAAACAGGCCACGATTACCCTGACCGGCCCTGACGAAGATGTCATGAGTATGAACATGGGTGGACGTGTCTTAGGGGTAATGGAAGGTGGCACGCTTTCAATGATTGGGCAAGCCCGCACTTCCTGGACGAAACTTGCGACTACTGCACAACAAGGTGACACGACCCTCACGCTTCAAGACGCAGTGAATTGGCAAGTGGGTGATCAAATTGTTATTGCCTCGACAGATTTTGATTACGCTCAAGCTGAGAGCTTTACGGTGCGGCGTGTAGCAGATAAAACCATTACACTCGATAAACCCTTGGCGTACATGCACTACGGTGAGCTCCAAACTTACAATGGGCAAAGCGTCGATCAGCGTGCTGAAGTCGGTCTTCTCAGCCGGAACATCACGATTCGTGGCCCTTCTGCAGAAGATACCTTCGGTGGCCACGTTATGGTGATGTCAGGAGCTAAGGCCGTCATTGATAGTGTCGAGTTTGTTCATATGGGGCAGGAAAATAGACTAGGACGCTATCCCATTCACTGGCACCAAATGGGCGACACCTCAAGGGGGCAATACATTCGCAATAGCAGTATTCACGAAAGCTTTAACCGTTGTGTCACAGTTCACGCTAGTAACGGTATTAAGGTGCAAAAGAATATTACCTACGATATTCCAGGTCACTGTTTCTTTCTCGAGGACGGCGCAGAAGTAGATAATATCATTGAGGATAATCTTGGCATCGCCGTGCAGGAACCTAAGAGTGGTAAAGCCTTACTCGTTACAGACCGCGAATTTCCAGGCCCAGCTGTTTATTGGATAACACACCCAAAAAATATTGTACGCAATAACGTTGCTGCGGGTTCCGATGGTACAGGTTTTTGGTATGCGTTTCCTAAGCACCCCACCGGTCCTTCCGCTACAACAGAGATTAATAACCGTCATGTTCCGCTCGCAGAGTCAAAAAATAATGTTGCCCATAGCAATAATGTTGACGGCTTTCATATAGATAGCAGCCCCACGAGTGATTTGAGTGGGATTGAAATTTCTTCTTATGAGCCCCATCAAGATCCTAATAGCTTTAAGACAGAATATGGTAATACCTATAACAACTCTCAACCTGTAACGGCTGTATTTGAAGGTATTATCGCCTATAAAAATCGTCGTAATGGTGTTTGGTTACGGGGTAAACACCATGTCGTCAAAAACCCTATCTTGGCCGATAATGCAATTGGTGCCACGCTTGCTTCAGATGAAAGTGTGTTGCAAGGTGGACTTATGGTTGGTGAGACTGCCAATGTGGGTACTGCTTATTCTTGGGAAGCCTCTGGGGAGGGTGGACGCAGTCTGCCCAAGCCTTGGAAAGACTGTGAGGATACTCTCGAGTGTTACGCGTTTCCCATTCGTGGGTTTGAGTTTTATGACGGTAAAGTCGGTGTAGAAGATACCCACTTTGCAGGTTACAAAGAAAAAACTGTCGAAGGTGTAACCCGCAAAGCAAGTGCTTTATCCTATCTAAACTTTACAAACTTTTCGACAAGTCCCTATAACTATGCTAAAAGCCTCACTTTTGCGGATGACGGCACGAAACGCGTCAACCTTTTTACAAGAACAACACCTGCTAATCCTAATGAGGACACCGAAGATGGTTACCGCAGTGCGATTTTTATAGACCAGGATGGTAGTGTTACAGGTGATGCCCCGGGTCGTGCTGTTGTAGCGGATAATCCTTTTTTGCTTGCAGGTTTAGAGCGTTGTTATAAATCTGAAGAATGGAATGCTTGGATTTGTAATGAAAAATATGTTAAATTTCGCGCAGAAACGAGTTCACAAACAGATATTACATTATCCCTCTATGACAGTAACCACACCCTCTATGGTGATGGCAATACCTTTAATACAACGCATTACGCCACAGTCCGTGAAAAGCAAAGTTACGGTTTGAGTTTTAAAGACAATGTGCCTCCCAGTTGGTTTAGGCTCGTATTGGAAGACGCAACATCTACAGATGAGTGGTTGCGCTTTGACATTCCGCTCGCCCAAGCACCTAAGCGTGTCTATGATGGTGCGAACTACCTTGCTCAAGAATCAGGCCCGGCTACCAGCTTAGCTGAGCTCAATACCAGCACGATTTCTAACTATTTTTATGATGCTAATGCTAAAATGTTACATATCAAAATCGTTGCTGTAGATCCTTGGAAGTTAAAATATGACAATTTAGAGGAGCTTTTGGATTACGCTTTCATAGATATCGAACCCTAAGTGAATTTAATAGCAGAGGGCTTGGCAATACTGTCAAGCCCTTTAGCTGTATTACTCTTTAAGTTGTTAAAGTCATCGTTATATTCATAAATTTTGCTCTCAATAATCTCTCATCGATAGCGTGTAAGAAGTCTCACATCAGTTGCGAAAACCCTATGTTAAACTGCTATTTATAATTTAAGACCATATTCATCGTTGATGAGAAGATAGGGCCTTGAATTCCCCCTATCCCTATCTGTTAGACTGTGTGGCAATGCTGCACGTTCATCGTCACCTTTTGCGCTTTGCTTTTTCTGCAATTTTCATTGTTTTAACTGTTTCCATACAATTAGCTCACACACAAACCACGATGACAGTTCAGGTAGGGGACACCCTCGAGGGTGTGGCTAAACGCTTCCACACAACACCTGAAGCTATTTTGCAAACCAATGGTTTAGCAGGTAGAGACCTGATGCCAGGGGCAATGTTGAAACTCCCTGCACCTGTAGCCTATACCGTGCGTTCAGGTGACACGCTCGCGTCTGTGGCACAACTGTTTGGTACGACAACTCAAGACCTTTTACAAGCGAACGGTTTAGCAGGCTCTGACCTGATGCCCGGTGCTATTTTGAAATTGCCTGCAGGTGCAACGTTTACTCCGCAAACGTATGTGGTGCAAGCAGGTGACACACTTTATGATGTCGCTGTAACGTTCCACATGACAACAGACACACTCATTGCAATTAACAGCTTAGAGGGCAGTACCATCAAACCAGGTCAAACCCTTATCCTTACCGCACCTCCTGTCACCCAAGCTGCACCTGAGCCTTTGGTTGTAACCGTTAAACCAGGCGATACGCTCTGGGGACTCGCCGCTGCGAACGGTACGACCATTACGGCTTTAGCCGCTGCGAACAATCTAGGAGATGCAGCAGCATTGCGTCCAGGAGATAGTCTAACCATTCCAGGAAAATATGCTTCCGCGGCGGTTGCTGATCAAGGTGGTGCGGTAGCGCAGACAGTCACGGTTGGTAGGGGCGATACACTCTGGGATATTGCTCGCCGCTACAACACGACTGTAACTGCACTTATGGCTGCGAACACTATGCCTAACTCGAGCATCGAAGTCGGTCAGACGCTCAAAGTTATTCCCTCGAATGAACTTCTTCAGGCCTCGGCAGTAACCTTGCAACCCAATCCCACACCTGAAGGTACCACGATGATGTGGCCCGTTTACGGTGAAATCACGTCCTATTTTGGCTATCGTCGTTTGCGCATCGGTGGTACGAATATGCACTATGGTCTCGATATTGACGGTGAGACGGGTGACCAGATTCTTGCCTCCGTTGCAGGCAAAGTTACCTATAGTGGTTGGCGCAATGGTTTTGGTTATCTTGTAATTATTACGAATGGCAACACAGAATATTACTACGCCCATGCCTCCGAGCTGTTTGTTCAAGAAGGGGTAGATGTGGTGGTTGGTCAGCATATTGCTAATGTGGGTGCAACGGGAAGAGTAACGGGGTCACATTTGCATTTTGAAGTTCGAGTGGACGGCACACCTGTAGACCCCCTGCCCCTGCTTCAGCAGTATGCTAGTAATCCTTAAGGCTTGCCCCTGTTTCATTTGTAGCTGCCTCGAGTCAACGATTTAGGTTAAAGTCTGTTGGTATGACTTTCGTTTTTTGTCAGAATGATGACCTATCAGGCACACTTAGGTATTGCTTCCCTGTGTTTTTGTTAAATTTTGTAGTAGCATGTGACGTGCTTTCAGGTTCAATGCAACATTCCCAATGTGTACAATTACTAAAACGCTTGAAGGTGGTGCCTGCACAAACGCAACAATCCTGTGTTGATAGGTTCTTCACCGTGAAGCCTATCTTTATTAGACAGCTCAAGGTGAGTGTATGCGGATAGTGGTTATCGGTGATATTCACGTTCAAATTGCAAAGCTTTGGCTCATGCTCGAGGAAGCAGGCTTGGCCGATGCGGCCCGCCAACCAACCTTTCGTCTAAAATCACCCGATACAAAACTGGTGTTGCTTGGTGATTTAGTGCATCCTAAAAGTCGCGATCACTACACACACCTTACGGGCGTGCCGCGCTACGACGAATTTAATCCTGAGCACGTGTTAAAAGCTGAAACAGCGCAAGAGCTGTTTTTGCACGAAGTTAAAACTTTTCATGAAAGTGTTCCTAGAGGCAACATGACGATTTTGATGGGGAACCACGATTTTAATGCCGTGCAACTCGATCAAGGTCCACTTCGTACGGATGATGTAGCGCATCTCGAGTGGAAGGAAAGAAATCGTTTGCCTAAACCCCTTCGCGATTGGCTATTAAACTGGCCCTTTGAACTCGAGCTTGAAGGTATTCACTTTGCTCATGTTGGGCCGCTCAAAGAACACAATACCTATGACAACGCCTTTTATTTAGAGAATCGTCGCCGTTGGATTTACGAAGACCAAGATTTTCTGGCAGATACACCCTACCGTTTAGGCGTGTATGGTCATACGCCCGTATTTGGGGGTGTGAACACTGCCTCCCAAGGTAGAGCCATTTTGCTTGATACCAATGGTCGCGGTGAGGAATATTGTTACCTCGATATTCAAATTACCAAAGACCGCTACCGTCTTAAAATGCGGGGTGTGTTTTTTGATGAAACAATTCAACGTTAAGGCAATTGCGTAGCTACTGCAAAACAACAGTATCTGGACCAGAGACTTTTTCGATGTTACACGTGTTACTACGAATTTTTAGCTGTGTTTGAAATTTTTGGTTGTCCTTGTGGCCAGAAACGTTTACTAGGTCGCCTTTTTTGGAAAAGCTATTTTGCAAAGAACTATCTGCAATACGATAAGTACCACTTTGTTCGAGCTCGTTACCGGTTTCTAAAATTTCTCCAGTACGTTCTCGAGCATCCCTTTCTACTTTTTGACAGACAACGCATAAGCAAGGTTGCGTGGTGCGCCTAAAGTAAGAAGGGCTTCGCGTAAGGCTCGACCTTGTAAGCCCTCAGACTGTAAGCGTGCAGCTTCCTTTGAAAAATCTGTTGTGTCAAGTGATGTTGGAGAAGCACCCGCTACAACAATGACAACTTCACCTTTAACTTCGTGCTCACCCAACTGCTCGAGGATGTCAGAAAATGTACCTCGGTACGTTGTTTCGTGGCGTTTGCTAAGTTCACGGCTGACACTTGCAAGGCGGTCGCCACAAGTGGTGCGTAAATCCTCGAGCGTGTCTTTTAACCGCTGCGGAGCTTCGTAGAGAATGCTTGTACTGGTAGTATGAGCAAGGGTTTCGAGGCGTTCTCTCCGTGCACTGCCTTTACGGGGTAAGAAACCTTCAAATGTAAAACGTGCAGTCTTGAGTCCTGAGAGGACGAGTGCAGGTACAAACGCTGTAGCACCTGGTAAGACTTCAACAGTGTCGCCGCGTTGTAAGGCAAGTGTGACGAGTTCTGCACCAGGATCGCTAATGCCCGGTGTACCTGCATCGGTGATAAAGGCAAGGCGCGCGTAGCGCGACAGAATGCTGTCGGCTCGCGTCTCGATGGTATGTGCGTCAAGGCGAAGGAGCGGTTTTTCGATAGCGTAATGATGAAGCAGTTTTTGGCT
>JBOFGY010000324.1:0-23909 GCA_051649365.1 Trueperaceae bacterium | reverse complement strand
GACAGCGTTTCCTGTACGCATGGCTTTTCCCTTCGCGGTAGCCTTGTTCTAACGCGCTCTTTTGTTCCTTACTGAGCTTTAACTGCTTCACTGGACGACCCATATAGTAAGTTTAACTTAATTGTGTGCGACTACTATTCTTCCTATATCTTTGGGTTAGTAGTTGTATGCTTATCTTTAGATGGCAGATATTGCTACTTTCGGTTTACGGGTTTGGCGTGGTGAAGTGTCGCTAATGAAAGAGGCACACCGACACCACGAACTAGAACTCAACTTTATTTTTGAGGGCTCGATGACCTATCTTTTTCGTGGTCAACGCCTGAAGCTAAATGCAGGTGAGCGAATGTTGTTTTGGGGAACCTTGCCTCACCATCTCCTGCACTGTGACGAGGGAACTGTATGTGGTTGGTTAACATTGCTACTGGCAACTTTTTTGCGCTATACTTTGCCCGATACCTTACCGCAGCGTGTGTTACGCGGTGATAGTGTGCAAGGACACTTTAGCGACCTCGAGAAAGCGTTGTTCGAGCAGTGGTTAGATGATGGGCAAACACCCAGCGTAGAAAAACAAGAGCTACTCGAGTTAGAACTCGGTGCCTGGTTGCGGCGACTTTCGTTAAATCTTAAAGTCCAAGCAAAAACAAAAATCTACAAACAACGCCAAGAGTCTAAAGCAGCCCAACTCGCCGAGTTTATTTCGGAACATTATGGAGAACCGTTGCGCCTTCGTGATGTTGCAAAAGTTGCCAATCTTAACGACAGCTACGCTGCAACCTTGTTCAAAGACACCTTCTCGATGACGATTCTGGAGTACCTCACGCAGCACCGTGTGGCCCACGCGCAGCGGTTACTTATTACCACAGATAAGAGCGTGCTAGAAATTGCTTTTGATGCAGGCTTTGGTAGCTCGAGCCAATTTTATGCAGCTTTTACGAAAGCTTGTGGCCAGACACCCTTAGCGTATAGAAAAAGATTCCGTAGAAGTTAATGTAAGGAAGCTGCTTTGTCAAAGTAAGATAACGGATAAGGCCTTTACAAAACTTTGACCACTACTGTATTTATCTTTTGCCAATACTCGATTTCAGCCAAAACGTTCCAACCACGTTTTGCATAAAAAGTCGCGCGGTCAGACGTGTGCAAATAAAGTTGCTCGAAACCTCTGGCTCTCGCTTCTTCTTCAACAGCAGACACGAGCATGGCGCCAAACCCTCTTGCTCTAATTTCAAGTAATACCTAGACCGAAGCCAGCCAAGGTGACAGGTCATCTCTTGGTGCGAAATCTTCAGGGTCTAGCGTTGCAGTACCAAGAGCTTGACCATTTTCAACGGCCACAAATGTGATACGTTCTGGTTGCTTCACGAGCTCGAGCCACACTGCAAAGCTCGTATTAGCAAACTCGTGAGGAAACGTTTCAAAAATCCACTTTGCAATAGTTTCAGTGTGTTCTGGAAGGTTGCGTAGGTAATCAATGGTCACGCTCGAATTATAACTTCTAAGCTATCTAAATGTGCTGAGCTCAATGGAATAATCTCCTACTTTAGTTGCTTTTCTAAAGACCTCAATCCCTTACAATGTTGCACGTGTTGATTGACAAGGCTGGAAGATAGCAATCAAAATCAAAAAGATAGCAACCAAGCCTCGAGCCAACTCACTTTTGTCAGGAGGAAAGATGACACGATTATCTCTCGCTTTGTCTATGGTTTTATTATTTACCTTAGGTCAAGCCCAAACCTACGTGCAACTCGTGCTTGATGCTTCGGGGTCTATGTGGAACAAATTAGATGACGGCACTTACCGTATTACAGCGGCGAAAGACGTGCTTGGAAACTTTATTAAAGGTCTACCGGGCGGTGACTTAAATGTAGGCTTGCGTGTGTACGGTGCAAATATTAGCGCCATGGATGAGGGAGCGTGTGACGATATTCAACTTGTCGTACCGATGTCAGGTGTAGATAAACCAGGTTTGCAAACCGCCGTGGATGCCACTCAAGCAACAGGAGCAACACCGATTGCGAAAGCCTTAGAGCTAGCCGCTGCTGACTTTCCCACGGAAGCCACGAAGAAACTCATTGTTCTGGTCACGGATGGTGAAGAGTCGTGTGGGGGAGATTTAGCGGGGGTCGCGGAACAACTCAAAGCGCAAGGGATTGAAATCGAACTCAAGGTTATCGGCTTTGCTCTTGATGAAGCAGCCCAACAAAGCTTTGAGGGTGTGGCGGAGTTTGTCAATGCTGCCGATGCTGAGCAATTGGCTACTGCACTCGACACTGCGGTGGAAGAGGTAGTGGCGGAAGTAAATGTTCCTGCTGAACCCGAACGTCAAGACATTACGCTGAACGTTCCAACACCTGCACCTGCTGGGCAACCCCTCGAGATAAGTTACGACAGCACCGATTTAAGACCAAGCGATTATGTTACCATCGTGCCTGCAAGTGCAGGAGATGAGGTAGAAGGCGATTACAGCTACGTTGATGTGGAAACAAAAACCTCAATCCTCAATACGCCTTTTGAAGCAGGTAACTATGAAGTGCGCTATATCGCTAATGATGTCGTTCTGGCACGCGAAAGCGTCACGCTAGAAGCCTCCGACATCACCATGCGCCCACTGTCTGAAATTCGTGCTGGTGCGAATTTTCAAATTGAGTGGACAGGGCCAAAGGGTGAAGAAGATTTTATTGTTGTTGTGCCAGAGGGTACGGCAGATGATGCTGAGCTAAGTAGTAATAACTATGATTATGCTTACACGAGTAGCGGAAGTCCGTTAGAACTCGAGGCGAGTCTCGAGCCTGGCACCTACGAACTGCGCTATATGACAGAGCGCAATGAAGAAGAAGGCCAAGTTTTTGCAAGAACACCTGTAGAGATTTTAGAAGCCGTCCCTGTGTTTTTAGAAGCACCGAAAGAAATTCCAGGTGGCAGCACCTTTGAAGTTGAGTGGGCTGGGCCGAGTAACGAATCGGACCAAATCATTTTAGTGCCTGTGAGTACAGATGCGAACGAATCCGAGGGCATTGATGCTTACTATACAGAAAATGCTGAGAATCCTATCAACCTCACAGCACCTTTAGACGTGGGTGATTATGAGCTTCGTTATATAGGACGTGGTTCAGGCGACGAGCAAAAAGTTTTAGGAACATTCCCTGTGAAAGTTATAGCAGTCGCAGCCACTGTAGAGGCACCAAGTGAAATTGTTGGTGGGAGTAGCTTTGCTGTGACGTGGTCAGGCTCTACTGGAGAATACGATGTTGTGAGTATTGTGCCTGCGGGTGCTGCTGAGGATGAGGATGGTTCAGATTACCGTTACGTTGGTGGTGAAACACCGCCTTTACAACTCACCGCACCTGTAGATGCGGGTGATTACGAAGTGCGTTTGGTCAATAGCAGCGAAGATAAAGTCTTGGCGACGTTCCCTGTGAAAATTGTGGCATCAAACGCTACTGTAACTGTGCCGAGTGAGATGATGGCGGGTAGCTTGGTCGAGGTGTCGTGGTCAGGCTCTACAGGTGAATCAGACGTTATCACCATTGTTCCCCTTAGTACTGCTGAAGATGAGTATGATGTTTGTTCGGGCGGCTACACCTATGTTTATGACGAACAGTCACCTCTTCAACTTCAAACTCCGTTTAAAGCAGGTGACTATGAAGCACGTCTTGTAAATGTGAACGAAGGGAAAGTGTTAGCGCGTGCGCCAATCACGCTTATGGAACCAGAAATAACCCTGCAAGCTCCAAGTGAAGTAACGGCAGGCTCAGAGCTTCAAGTAAGGTTTACAGGTCCCAATACCGACTCGTTTATTGTCGCTATCGTTCCTGCAGGAATACCTACAACTGATGAAAGCGGTAGTGATCAAACCTTCGATGATGATGGTGGAGCGTATACGTATGGAGAAGGCTCTAATGGAGCAGTAACGCTATATGCACCTGAACAGCCTGGTGAATATGAAGTGCGTTACCTGGTTTATGGAAATGACACCATCTTCGCTAATGTTCCTATTACAGTGAAATAAAGTTTCAAACCAAACAGCCAACGCTCTTTCGCGGAACGTTGGCTGTTTGGTTTCGGCGTATTTATAACATCTTCCCTTGTGAACGAAAACGTTATACTGCTCGGTATGTTTGAAATGATTCCCTGTGTAGACATTCAAGGTGGGCGTGCCGTTCGGTTGTTTGAAGGCAACCCCGACAAAGAAACCGTTTATTTTGAAAAGCCGTTAGATGCAGCCAAGCACTGGGTCTCGCTTGGTGCGACGTGGTTGCATCTTGTAGATTTGGATGCGGCTCTTAGCAAAGGTAACAACAACTTGGCGATTGGTGAAATTACCGCAGAGCTTGACGTGAACATTGAAGTGGGCGGTGGCATTCGCTCTTTGGAAGCGGCGCGAAAATGGCTCGAGATAATTGACCGCGTGGTACTCGGTACGGTGGCGATTCATCAACCTGAAATCGTTGATGCGCTTGTTGCAGATTATGGTGCAGACAGAGTTGTTGTTTCGATAGACGCAAAAGATGGTTTGGTAGCAGTAAAAGGTTGGGCTGAACTTAGCAACGTGCAAGCAACAGATTTAGCCCAGCGTGTCATAGGGCAAGGTGTGACGCACGTTATCTATACAGACATCACGAGAGATGGCACCCTAAAAGGTGTAAACCCCGAGCCTGTCAAAGCAATGCGTGAGGTTTTTCCGCACGTCCTTATTGCAGGTGGCGGCGTGGCCAGAGACAGCGATATAGACCTCTACGAAAGCTTGGGGCTCGAGGGTGCCATCGTGGGGCGAGCCTTGTATGAGGGGACAATTACATATCCAAGGAGGAAAGAGAAAGGAGAAGGGAGAAAGTAAGAAAAAAATTCTGTCCTTCATTTCTTATATTTTCCTTTCTTCATATTTTCCTTTCTTCTAAGTATGGGCAAAGACTAAACAACAGTACAGTTCATGGTGAAATGAAAACACAATGCCCGAACTTCCTGAAGTCGAAACGGTAAGACGCGAACTCGAGCCTTGGCTTGTAGGTCGTAAAATCCTAAAGGCAGAACGTGTAGACGCGCCCGAAGGAAAGAAGTATGCAAACCTCGAGCGTGCCGCGGGTCAAAAAATTTTAGCAGTCAATCGCTTAGGTAAATTTTTGATTTTACCACTCGGCGCGGACGACGAACTTATTATTCACTTGGGTATGACCGGCATTATTAGTGCAAAGCCATTTGAAAAACATGTTCGTGCCAAGCTGACCCTCAATAAAGGCAAAGACGCTGCGCTATATTTTCAAGACGTGCGCCGTTTTGGAAGATTTCTCGTTGTTGAAGCAGGCAATTATAAAACTTTGCCCACGCTAGACGCACTCGGGCCAGAACCCCTCACCGACCTGTTTAATGAAATGCAGTTTGCGAGAGCTTTGCAAAAATCTTCGGTAGCAATCAAAACGTATTTACTGAGTCAAAAACCTGTGTCAGGTGTGGGGAATATTTACGCGGATGAAGCCTTGTGGCAAACGAGTATTCATCCACTTACCCCTGCGAATAAAATTCCGAAACAAAAAATTTTGCCACTTGTAGAAGCCATTAAAAAAATTTTAGCGGCCAGCATCGAAGCGCAAGGTACGACATTGAATGATTACCGCACTGTCAATGGTGAAGTGGGCGAGTATCTCGCGCAGCTTAAAGCTTATGGTCACGAGCATGAACCTTGTGAGCGGTGTGGTACACCGATAAGCCGCATCGTGATTGCAGGGCGCAGTTCGCATTATTGCTCGAGGTGCCAAAAGTTGAAATCTAAAAAGACATAAAGTTTTTAGCTCGTCATTGCGAGGAGCATTCTGATTCTCAGAAACCTCGCAGGTCTATTGTTGTGATATTTGGAAGGCCCGAGCGGGTACGAAGTCGTGTGAAGCAGTTATGTAATGAAACGAAGTTGTGAAGCAATCTCGCTTGTACTACATGGTCTTGTGTTACATGGTCTTGTGTTACACAGTGAAGTGTGAAAAGGCGAGATTGCTTCGCGGGTTCAGTCGAGCTTAGCTTAACGAACAATGTGTACGCTTTACACTACGGCTCGCAATGACGAAGAGTGGTGAGGACGATTCAAGATGATGCAAAGTTTTTAACATTCTTGTGCTTTGTGCAGTTTTGTAAGAGATTTGTAAGTATCCCGCGCTTAAACTCAAAGGTAAGCTAGCTTAAGTTTTAGTGTGGTTAGCTCTTCCGCCCACAACGTGATGCAACATCACGAAATGACCAGGCTTTGGGCATGGCTAGCAATGCTTGCAGCCTTGGTGATGCGGAAGCTTATGCTTCAAAGGAGCGCAATGTATAAACGTTTTCTTTTTGTTTTGATGAGCTGTGGCTTTTTGCTACTGACAGCGTGTAGTAGCAAAACTGAGGCTCCTGTGATTCGGGCTCAACCGAATGCAGAGGGTGGGATTAGCACTTTTTAGGTTGAGATGCGTAGCACATTCAAAAATAGTGATGGTGTGTCTGGGCAGGGCCCTGAAGGCTTGGTAGCGTCTTACCTTTTCGAGGATGAAGGAATGACTTTACGCTTGGATTACCCAGGTGTCATGTTTGGTGATGGTCAGGCTCGAGTCCTTATCTATAATGAAGCAACACAGTCCTCGAGGGTTCTCCTTCGTGATGGTCTGCGTCCTGATCCTGCCTTATCATCCGAAGAGTTCCAAGGTCTCGATTTAGCTGCCACCTTCCGTATGATGACAGGATTTGCTGACAAACCTTTTACAAGAATGAATGCAGACCAATTTTTGACCAAAGCAAGATTGGCAGCTTTTGATGTATCTGAGCAAACAGATAAAGGTATCACGCTCACACAACAACGTACTTCTCCATTTGGCGAAAGCAAAATGACAGTGTATTTTGATACAGAGGTGGGTGCAGTCACGGGAGTGAGTGACGAAACCACGACCAGCGACTACGTACAAACTACGGAAACTGTTATTAGCCACACAGTGGTCGAAGGCATTGAGAATAGTGTTATTCCTTATGAAGCGACAACAAAGTCAACCATTGAATTTAATCGTGACTTGCCCAATCTGGAATTGCCAGTAGCTGACGAGATTGTGACTGTGGCTGAAGGTGAAGAACCTGTCATTGAAGTACCCGAAGGGCATGAAATCGTCTCGGATTATATTTCGGCACCAGGCCAAGGCTCTGTGGATGTAAGCATCGTAGAATCGGAGCAAACCATTCGTTACGAAAACATCGTGGTTAATCCATATATAGCCGATGACTTTTTCTTGGAGGAAGCATAATGAAATGGCAACGTAGAACTAGACAATGGTTAAAAAACTTCACGGTTTATATGTGTGTTGTGGGTTCCCTCGCCCTTTATCCAGGGCAACTCATGAACGCGCAAGCAGCACCCCAGTTTATTGTCCCAATATGGGCGGGGAAAAACCCCCAGCTTTAGCTGGCTGCTTTAGCAATTTAGAATAGGCGAATGAAAGAGTACAGAAAAAGGAGCCACTCAAAGTTTTCGTTGGAGATACACCTGGTGTGGTGTACGACGTACAGGAAGGGGATATTGCGCGGGGACGTGGCAAGTGCGGTTTAGAGCGATAGCGCGGCAAGAATGCAGTGAGCTAAGGGTGGAAGTGCTAAGTGGGGTAGTGGCGAAAGATCACGTTCATATGCTGGTGAGCATCCCGCCTCAGTTAGCGGCGAGCAAACTTGTGCAACAGCTCAAAGGAAAGAGTTCGTACAAATGGCAGAGGGAGTTCAAGAGTTTGCAGAAGGAGTATTGGGGGCAGAAGATGTGGTCACGGGGGTACTTTGCGTGCAGCACGGGGAATGTGAGTAGCGAAATGATAGCCGCATATATTGAGAACCATGTGGATGAGGACGACAGCTTCCAGGTCGTAGATGAGCTAGAGAACTAAAACCAGCGCAGCGAGGTTTCTGACTTTAGTCTTCACGACACTTCCAGTGTCTTTATCATTCCACCAGGCTTTAGCTGGTGGTTTGTTGAATCTTGCGTTTTGCCCTGGAAAAAGCAGGTGGCTACCATTTTGAAGGAGAAAAGCTGATAGATGATGGCGGTATTGCATTTACAAGATCACTGATTGATTCGGAAAATGTGGGACTCGAGAATATTGCTCAGCTACTGGGTCATTCTGAAACGAGATTGTTATGGCAGTGGTGGTGGACGTTATTGGGTCATCTTGATGACAGTCGCTATATGCCGAGACTGCGTGACCCTATTACAGGTGATTGGCAAGGCGTTGACGTATTCGC
The DNA here is from genome assembly GCA_051649365.1 of Trueperaceae bacterium. Classification (GTDB taxonomy): domain Bacteria; phylum Deinococcota; class Deinococci; order Deinococcales; family Trueperaceae; genus CAVTAE01. Next base: position 15,677 of record JBOFGY010000324.1, on the reverse strand, counting down.
GGGAGAAGTGAGCATTACCCCAAGTGTTACTGTTTTATTAAAGGGTCCTCAAACTTCAGCGTACCCCCAACAACTTCCTACTCAGGGTGCTGCATTTCAGTATTTATCTGGTGAAACCATACTTCATTTGAGCGAGGATGTGACAGTGCAAGTGCTAAGACTTAAGTACCCCTAAGTAAGTTTGGGTAAAATTTCTTTCACAAACCCATACACACCAATGCCCATCAAGAGCACCCCCGAAATCCGCGTAAGTGTTTTGTGGTTTTGTGTGAGCCATTTTGTCGAGCGTCTTTGTAGCGGTGTAGCCATAAGCGGCAAGACCACGAGCGGCCAACCAAAACCGAGTCCAAAGGCGAGAAAATAAAAAATTTGATTGATGAATAGTGTCGTGTTGCCACTGAGTAAAAACGCACTGAGAATAATAGGTCCCGTACACGGCAAGGTTATGGGACCAAGAAACAAGCCGTACATATACGCAGAAGCATAAGGGTTTTTGAAAAGGGGAGCTTGCATTGTGGTGAGGCGATTAAACGGATTGTAGCCAAAGAGCATGAGGATACCAAAAAGAAACACAACGCCATAAATAAAAGGAAGTAACCAAGGCAAAATAGAGCTAAACGATTGCTTGAGCAAGTAGAGCAGTAACGCGACAACGGTCATCATACTAAGAATGCCTGCTAAAACCAAGACACCAAGCCAGCCACTCGAGCGTTTACCCGCGTCCGTGCCAGCATTCCCTGCTAGAAAAGCAATGAGTCCTGGATAGAGAGGCAGCAAACAGACATTGGTTAAAATGGCTCCGTTACCGAGGAGAAATGCGCTGAGAAGTTGTTGCATAGGTTGGTGTTTCAGCATGTCAGTATGTCAGCATGTCAGGTTTTCCTGACGCGCTAACATGCTGACATGCTGATGAGCTGCCTTTCTAGTTTCCAGCCATCATGCTGATATGTTCAGAGAGCTTTGCTGCATCTTCGATGCCTGTAATGAGTTCACTGGCTTCGCCTGTGGCGTTGATAAAGAAGTGTGGTGTGGAGGGTGGGTTCGTGACATCTGCACCAAAATCCATGACTAGGGACTCGAGCATCTCAGGTGTAGCTTTGGCCAAGATAATGTTTTCAAAACCATTGTCGTCGGCGTATTTAGTAAGGGCTTCCTCCGAAATATCACCTTCAACACTGAGCGCAATAAACACAACATCCGCAAGGTTCATTTGAGCATTTTTAACTGCGGTGAGTTGCTTTTGGCAGTTAGGACACCAGGTTGCAAACACTTCGACGAAGATAGGTTTGCCTGCATAGTCGCCAATTTTAAAGGTTTCACCCGTGCGCGCATTGATGAGCTCGGCACTACCCCAAGGATACGACTCGATCATTTTCATGGCTTCCATACTGTCGTGCATCATGGCATCATCTTTTGTCATTGAGTCTTGAGCAAAAGCGATGAATCCGAATAGTGCGAGGGTTAAAACGAGTAGGTTCTTCATAGAGCTCTCCTTTGTTATTTTGTAAAGCCTGTTACTTTGTAAAAACTGTTGCTTGTAAAGACTCAGGTGCAAACGTGTAAGAGGGTACATGCAGCGAGGTCTACGTTAAGTGTAAGGGTAAATATTCACGACTTTTTCACGCGCATCCAAAAGAGTATAGTTGTTGGCAAGATTGGGGGAGACCTAGCATGGCAGAACCCGTTAAGCTTATCGTACTTGGTGCAGGCAACCGAGGCAGCGCGTACAGTGAGTATGCTCTGGCGTTTCCAGAGCATGCCAAGGTTGTTGCGGTTGCCGAACCAAGAGAGGCTGCACGCCGTCAGTTTGCGGCGCGGCATAAGCTTACAGACTTTGTGGTTTCTGATTGGCGCGAGTTTACAAAGCTTCCTAACGCTGATGCCGTCATCATCACGACACCTGACCGTGAACACGCCGCACCTGCCTTACACTTTGCAGCGTTGGGTTATCATCTGCTCTTAGAAAAACCAATGTCTCCCTATGAGGCAGAGTGTCAGGCGATTGTCGAGGCGGTGAAGCGTGCAGGTGTGAGGATGGCCGTAGGTCACGTGTTGCGCTATACGCCCTACACGCAAACCCTAAAGCGTGTCTTGAATGAAGGTCTTATTGGTGAAGTGATGTCGTTGCAGCATTTGGAACCCGTGGGCTATTGGCACCAAGCGCATTCGTACGTGCGTGGCAACTGGCGCAATGAAGCGTTGTCGTCTTCGATGCTTTTAGCAAAATCCTGTCATGACCTCGATTGGATTCGTTACATGATGGGCGAAGCATGTGAAGCGGTGTCATCATTTGGAAAACTGAGTTATTTCAAAAAAGAAAATAAACCCACACAGGCAGGGAAGCTACACGCTGTCTCGAGTGCTCTTACGAAACACAGTGTCCCTACTCGGCCAAGCGTTTTTATACAGAGGAAAAACATAGTATTCCTATTCCATCTGTGCCAGGCAATGAGTCTGTATTGGCAGGTCATGGTGGGGGAGACAGTGGTTTCTTTATGGCCTTTATCGAGGCGGTACGAACAGGGGACAGCTCATTGCTTTTATCAGGGCCAGAGGAAACGCTCGAGTCTCACCGCATGGTCTTTGCTGCTGAAGAAGCGCGCCGACACGACAAAGTAGTATTTCTGCGTTGAAGTAAGCAAGTAGGACGTATATACCTTCTTTTTAGTTCTTTGCCTTCAGAAGACAGCAACTTGATCGCCCTTTTCTGCGCTTTCAAGTGCCCCGTAAACCATTGCCAAACTTTTGATATTGTCACTACAAACCGTTTTTGGGGTTGTTCCTGTTTCAATTGCGGTCAAGAAGTCATAAATGACGGCGGCGTGACCCTCGAGCCGTTCACTGACGTCTGGGTAGACGGGAACGTCCACACGAATCTGCATGACGACAAAAAGTTTTCCTGCTGCTCGCGCTGCCTCCATCATAGTTTTGGCTTCACTCATAGATTCGGCCATCGGCTTTTCGCTCAGAACATGACAACCGTGCTTCAGTGCTGTCAGCGTTACATCGTAGTGGACAGCGGGAATTATGCAGTTAAAAACAACATCGGCCTTCGTTTGTTCTAAAGTCTTCTTTAATTCTGTGCTTACGAGTGCCTCGAGCCCGTGTTCTTCTTTGCGTTTTTGCGCGACATCCCCCCTGTACGTCCACCATGCCAACAACCTTTGCATGTGGATGATTGCGAAGTGCGCTAAGCCACACATTGCTAATTGAGCCACGACCTACTAAAACAATATTCATACGGTTTCTTTGGGAAGGAAGCCTTTATAGATAGCTTGCTGTGTCATCTTGAGACTTCGTGTATTTAGAGATTTTATCTAAATCGTTTAAGCTTACCCAAACAATCTTCATACCTTGTTTTGTCGTGGCGAGTAAGCGGTAGCGTTTAGGTTCATCGTCAGACATTCCCCAAATGACAAAGCGTTCACCATCATAAAGCACTTCTTCACCCATCGTAAATGTCATGACGTTAGCATAGCATGTCCGCAGGATTCAGAAATTTATAGCCTTTATAACTGAAAAAACTTAACAGTGCGTTTCTTACTTTTCTATTTTTAGAATGTTTTTACTGTAAAACCTGCGACCCCGAGAGCTGCTGTTGCTGCACTCAATTTATTGTTTTCTACAAGCAAATAATCTGTGTCATAGCTCGAGATGGCAAAAAGATTAATACCTGCTTCGGCTAAAGGTTTTGTCAGTGAGGCTAAAACACCAATCACGGATAAATCAATCGGCCCCTCAACCTGCAAGGTGCGCCAACCGCGTCCTGCTTTAATTTCTGGAGGGACATGTGCTTCGGCGCAAACGATGGAGAGTTCATGAGGTGTTTGTGTTATCGAAACAAACTCTCCTGTGGCCCAAGTTGGTACAGGTGTCTTGGGTTCCAAACGGCAGATAGCATACATGTCGGGGAGGAGGGTTAAGATCATGAGGTTAGTATAGCGTTAGAAAGTAAAATGCGAAAAGCTATCTTCCTAGCAATACCGTAGAAGTGCCTACCGTCGGTTTAGTTAATAGCATTTTGTTAAGATAGGTAACACGCAAGGGAGAAAGATGACCTCTGAACTCGAGCAAAAACTTTCGCGTCTTCGTTTGATGATGGCTGCGAATAATTACGATGCAGTGCATATTATGCAACGTGGAAATTTGGCGTGGTTGCTCTGTGGTATGGATGTAGCGATTTCACCTTTGGAAAATGCTCGAGTAGAAGCTATTATTACAAAAAAAATAGTAACAGTTATTACGCCAATGATAGAAGCAGGGAGTCTCGAGCGAGAAACCTTGCCGAAGGGTATCGAGCTTATTCCTACGCTCTGGTATGACAATACAGCAAAAGAAAAATTGCTGAACGAAATATTGCAGGGCAAAGCCTTAGTAGATACAAAAAAGCGGAATTTTAACTATAAGGATTTTTGGCCTCTGCGCGTGCCACTTACTATAGAGGAGATTGAGCGCTACCGTGCTTTAGCTAAAGAAACAACAGAAACGCTAACAGACGTGCTGCAAACTGTAAAACCTGGTATTACAGCACGTCAACTTAAGGGTTCCCTTGCAGAGAGCTTGTATGTCAAAGGTTTACGCTCTGTAAAAATACTGGTTGTGGCAGACGAACAGCTCGAGGCTTATCCTGCTTTTGCAGCAACTTGTGAAGTCATTCAAAAAAGATTCAGGATAGAGCTGTATGTGCGTCAGTATGGACTGATGACAAGCCTGACGCGCTCTGTAAACTTTGGTAAAGAAACAGCCGAACAGAAGAAAAAATATACGAAGTTACTCGAGGTTGAAAAAACGCTTTTTGATTACACGAGGCACGGCATTATGGTGGGTGAACTTTTTAGAGAACTGCAAAGCAGTTACAAAAAAGCAGGGCGCGATAGTGCCTGGAGGGAGCATCATCAGGGTGGCCCAATAGGCTACAACTTGCGAGACTTTCTGATTACACCTGAAAGCACGCACATGATTGTAGACGGTTCAGCTTATGCGTGGAACCCTGTACTCCCTGGCTTAAAGGTGGAAGACACCGTTTTGTTGCTGAATGATGACCTCGAGCTTTTAACGCACGATCCACGCTGGCCCTTGCGCGATATTGTTGGGCGATTACGACCCGAGATTCTCGAGCTGTAGGGGGAAGAGACCCCTCGACTCTACGAAAGTCAAACCCATATCGCGTAAGACTCGCTGAAATTTTATCAAGGCGTTCGCTGTCGCAAAACGAATAGCACGAGAAGGATAGCGGCTCCAATCATCACCCAACGAACATACTTTGCGGTTTGCGAGTTTTTGAGCATTCCCCTGGCTTCTTCGCGCAGTTTTTGCTGACTCACCCGTTGCGCTTTTTTGAGTGCACCTACACTTTTACCCACCATGCCTTTTTTGCGGTAGGCCACGGCCAAGTTGTGGTGCGCGTTGGCAAAGTCTTCGTTGAGTTTTAGGGCTTTTTCATAATAGACGATGGCTTCATCAATCTTGTCGGCCTCGAGAGCCAAATTACCAAGATTCGTAATTGCGCGGTAATGCCCTGGGTCAAGCTCGAGGGCTATGTCAAAGGACTGTTTTGCCTCGAGGGTCTTATCATAATAAATTAAGGCCGTACCGCGCAAGGTTTCAACTTCAGCACGGAGCAAGGAATGCTGAACATTGGTAAGCAGCTCGAGCGTTTTATCTGCGTCGTGGTTCTCGAGGGCTTTGGTTGCAGTCTCGAGCGTTTGTAACTCCCTTTGTAAAACCTGAAAAAGCTCCACTAAATATGCATTTGTTGTTGCTTCTTTTACATAGGTTTGAGCCTTACTCGGATTTTTTTCACGCAAGGTTTCTTGTATTCTTACGAGATTCTCGAGGCTTACCTCAATCGCTTCTTTGGTGGGCTCGTTTCCACTTACGTACTCGCATAAGGCTTCGTTGGCTTTGCCTTGCTCTAGAATCTGTTGCCACGTTGTCGTTGCTTTATTCAGCTTTGTTTCTTCATTCATGACGGAACCTTGTTTAAATTTGTCTAGAATACTCTTATGTTCTTTTGGAATGATGCGAAGGGTGGGTCTCTAGTAGATGTTGAATATACAATAAGATGAATCTGATTTTCTTTAGTCCCGAGACCCACCGCCTACAAAATGTATTTTTATCGCCCGGCGTTTGTCTTGTGTTGATGTATGACCGATTCGTATATCTCTATATATTTTTTCGCAGATACTTCCCAAGAAAAATCTTGTTCCATAGCGAAAGCCTGACGTTCTCGCCAGAGCCAGTCTTGAGCATAAACACCGCGTGCGACACCCGTGGCCCAGAGCAGTCCTTCAGGACTCGCGCTGTTAAAAAGGAAACCTGTGCTGTCGTGACTAATCGAATCGTGCAACCCGCCGGTGTTTCGTGCGATGGGCAAAGTGCCATAGCGCATGGCAATCATTTGGGTGAGGCCGCAAGGCTCGAAGCGGCTAGGGATGGTGAGTGCATCAGTACCTGCGTAGAGGAGATGCGCGACACCTTCGTCATAACCAATATAGTTACCGACTCTACCAGGGTTGGTGTTGGTGTAGTAGCGAATGGTGTTCTCGAGCCCCGCATCACCCGCTCCTAAAATCATGACGTTCCAATCTTGCCACAGCAAACCAGGAATTGCGGCGGTGAGAAAATCTATACCTTTTTGGTCTACGAGCCTCGAGACCACACCCAGGATGGGTTTACTGACATCGAGCTGAAAGCGGCGACAAAGTTCTTGTTTGTTGTGGTATTTATGCTCGAGTGTGGTCGCGTCGTACTGTTTAGGCAAATAGGTATCCGTGGCTGGGTTCCACGTCGTGGTATCAATGCCATTTAAGATGCCGACGAGCTTGTCTGAAATATGGCGCATCGTGCCATCTAAACCGTAGCCGTATTCAGGACTTTTGATTTCTTCCGCGTAGGTAGGACTTACCGTCGTGACTTTGTGGGCAAAGCCTAGAGCAGCCTGCATCGCATTCGCACCGCCAAAATAGTTCATATAACTTTCTTTTAGAGATGCGGGAAGGCGTAACCAGTACAGTGTTTCCTCTAAACCTGAATTGCCTTGATACTGGATATTATGAACTGTAAAGACACTTGGAGTGTGTGCGAAACCTTCTGGCATGTGCCAGCCATGCTCGAGCAGCATTGGTAAATAAGCTGTGTGCCAATCGTGCGCATGAAAAATATCTGGTTTCAGACCAAGCCGAGCGGTTATTTGTGGAACGGCTCTTGTAAACAAGGCAAAGCGTTTCACATCATCACTAAAACCATAAAGTGCGTCTCGGTCGAAGACTTCGTTACTTACAAAGGCGTAGCGAACACTGTTTTTTTCTACGGTTCCCACTCCACAAATGCTGATGCCACCATCAAAGGGAACCCATTCGTCGCCAATCCAAAAGGGTGGCTCACCCACCTTGAGTGTTTTGTACCAAGGCGAAATCACCGTGACGTGATGCCCTAACTTCACGAGTGCTTGGGGCAGTGCGCCCACTACATCCGCGAGCCCGCCTGTTTTGCTGTAGGGATAAACCTCCGAACTAGCGAAGACGATGTTCATAGACTGAGTATATCCCGAGCGTGTGGCGTGTTGGGAATGCTAAAGAGTGCAAAAGAAGGAAAGAGGAGGAGAGGGGAATTAGCGGAGTAGGTGTAAAAAGCGTTGTCGTCCTACGAAGTCTTTGTGGATGTTTGTTTGTTGCCATAGGTTTTGAGATACTGCTCTCTCAACGTTTCTGGGGTCGAGTTCAAAGAAGCATAAACAGCCCTTTTTAACAATATCGAAGGCTTGTTGCTCGAGCTTCCTAAAGAGTTCGAGCCCATCTTTACCTCCATACAAAGCTAGGTCAGGATCATGTAATACTTCTGGGCTTACGGTGGCTTTGTCGCCCTCTGGTAAGTAGGGGAGATTGGCAACCAACACATCACAGGTTTTTGCAAAGTCTCGAACCTCTGGTTGTTCTAACAAATCGGACTCGAGCCACGTGACCTCAAGGTCATACTTTTTGGCATTTTCTTTGGCAATTGCTAAAGCCTTACTCGAAATATCTGAAGCTATGACGTTTGCATTAGGGCGTTCGTGTTTGATGGCGACGGCAATGGCACCGCTTCCTGTACCGATATCTAGAATTTTAGGCTTTTGCAAAGGTTTAACATATTCTAGAACCAGCTCGACGAGTCGTTCTGTTTCGGGGCGCGGAACAAGTACGTCAGGTGTGACCTGAAGCTCGAGCCCGTAAAACGGTGCCACACCTAAAATATGTTGCAAGGGTTCGCGTTTCAGGCGACGTTGCGTCCAGAGTTCGAGTAGCTCGAGGTGTGCTGCGCTGATTTCAATATTCAGGTTTTGCAAGGGGCTGAAGCCGCCTTGCTGGTTTTTAATAGTGTGCTCAGTTGTTACAGATAAGACATGCTCGAGTAGCCATCTTGCTTCGGCGGTTGCACTTTCAATGCCAGCGTCACGGAGGCGTTGCTCGAGGTGTCGTTGGAGTTGGGTTCTGTTCATGGCTTGTTAACAATAGACATTGAGTCATCCCGAATTTTTTATGCCAACAGCGCAAGATGCGCCGTTGGCACAGTGATTCGCCCTTGCGAGCCTCAGCCTAGGGTGTATTCAAGACCCATAAAGTCCAGCTTTACATCATCCGCGAAGCAATCTCATTGCGCTGAGTTCGTTGCAACGTCAGCGCAGTGAGATTGCTTCGTCGCTGGTCTACTGCAAACGCTTCTCAAAGCATCGTTTGCAGCAATGCTCATCACCAAAACGCTTCTCACAAGGACGAATGGAGGTGAACTTTAGAGTTCACGTTGTCGTGAACTCTAAAGTTCGGGATGACTCATGAAGAATGCTCATGGTTGCTTTACTGATTCGCTACAGCTTCTTCGGTTGGTGTCTGGGATTCGGTTGGTGTTTGGGGTTCGCTTTCGCCTACAAGTTCACGCACGGCTTCGCGGACGGCTTTGTCTCTAGTGAGAAGAAAGCGGTAATTACCAAGCCAAGTGTCGCCCATGTCTTTTTTAAAGTTACGAACATTTTTACCTTCACGCTGCGCCATAAAGTTCAAGGCACTTTCAAATTCTGCGCTAGAAACTTTGGTACCGCGTTCTTCAAGCAGTTGCTCCAACACGAGGTCGCGCTTCACGCGCGTTTCAGCAGACTCTTGCAGTTCAGCTTCAAACTTGTCACGTTCGCCTTTTTCGTCAAGTTCTTTGTAGTAGTCGTCGAGGGTCATTTTGTTTTGCTCTAATTCGTGCTCCAAATCATGGATGAGCATGTGTTTACGGCGGTCGACTAGGTATTTTGGTAGCTCGAGTGTAGTTTCTTCAACAAGTTTGTCTACAAACTCGTTGCGCTGGGCCTCGAGGGTTTGGTTATTCAAGTCGGCTTGAATATTTTGGCGTATGCGCTCTTCGACTTGTGCCCAAGATTCCATACCAAGAGTTTTAGCAAACTCGTCATCAGGGGCGGGCTTTTCTTTCGTTTTGATGTCGGCGATTTTTACTTTGATCTTAAGCGGATTGGCTGCGTCCTCACCCTCATCCGCACTTGCATTGTTGTCGTCAGTGTTAGCAGCTTCAGCGTCACCGGTTTCAGTATTGCTGTGAACATGCTCGGTTTCAGCGGTCATCGCGTCGGCTTCGGCAGCAGCTTCATTGAGTGCGTCCATCGCTTCAACCATAGCATCCTCGAGTTTATCCATTTCGTCAGGTTCTTCGGGGCCAGCTAAGTCTAGCTCGAGTTCTTCACCCATCGCTTTGCCGACAAGTTGTGTTCTAATTTGTTCGCCCGCGCGTTCTAGGTCAATGGGTAAGCGGCTGCCTTCCTCACCCATCTCGAGGACGACGTAATCATTATCTTCGATAGTGCGTTCAACAGGGAGAAGCGTGGCGTATTCACTTTGTAAATTCGTGATGGACTCTTGAACCATGTCGTCGGTAAGTTCTTTTTTAGGTGTATCAATGACGATATCTTTATAGTTAGCAAGCTTGAACTCAGGGTAAAGGTCAACGTGGACTTCAAAAGAAAAATCTTCGTTTTCTTTAGGTTCTTTAACATCATGTAAATGGCCGTTTATGGCCGTGAGATTAAGTTCTTTAATAGCTTTAGGATAGTTCTGTTCGACCAGATTATCGCGGACTTCTTGGCGCAAGGCATCTTCACCAATTTGCTGAATAATAATGTGGCGGGGTGCTTTCCCAGGGCGAAAGCCAGGAATACGAATTTGACGGGCGATACTTTGCACCATTTTGTCAAAGGTTGCGTTGACTTCCTGAGCAGGAATCATGATTTCAATCGTAGCCTCTACAACCTGTTTATTCACGAGTTTTGCTTGCATGGAATCTCCTAAAACGTTTTTTGCGAAAAACTTTAGTATCTATCCTAAAACTTAAAGAACACCTTTGTTGAAAACAAATCCGTCAGGTCTCAGGATAGATTCTTTATGGTGCGCGAGGGGGGACTTGAACCCCCACGGTTGCCCGCCAGATCCTAAGTCTGGTGCGTCTACCAATTCCGCCACTCACGCGAGGAGAGGTATCATCTCTCGAAGACACCTCACTTCATTGAAATGCTAAGCCATCAGCAGGGCGTTTATATTTCTGGCTATTACACATACATTTTGTTACCACGGTAACGGCATAATACGCCCTGCTGATGGCTCTTCTGGGGTGAGTGAAGGGATTTGAACCCTCGACCCTCGGAACCACAATCCGATGCTCTAACCAACTGAGCTACACCCACCACGGGTCAAGGCTGCTAGCTTAGCAAACCTCGAGCCTTTATGTTGTACCACGAAAAACCCCGTGCTGGCTAGTGCGGATGAAGCAGAAAGCAGAAGGTATAACGAAGAAGGTGGGAGGGAGAGATTTTCCTTACTATCTTCTCCATTCTACCTTCCTGAATTGCTGAACTACTGAACTGCTGACCAACTTTTCTACACTTCTACTGCGGGTGCTGCCTGATTCGTCTTACGAAGCTCGAGTTGCGGGATAAATGCACTTATAATGATGCCGGCAATAACGACAAACAACAAAATGCTGTAAATGCGGGTGATGGCGGTGGCAAAGCCTTGTCTGAGTGTACTTGTCACACCTTGAATAGTTTGCTGTGCTTGGCTGTCAAAGTCAGTTTTGAGGCGACTTAAGAAGGTTTCTTTGGCTGCTGGGCTCGAGGCGGCAAATTGTGCGCCTTGGCTGATGCCCTGTTGGGCCGTGACGGGGAGTGGGCTAGCGGCTAAGTCTTGGGAGAGTTGATTCAGGTCTCCTGCTTCAATATCGCTGGCAATTTTTTGATAAAGGTCATCAAACGAACCTTGGATTTCGGTGGCTACTTGCTCGATGCCTCCCGAAACGGGTGAACCTTCGCCACCGCCACTGAAGGTGGCGTTGCTAGATAGGTTGGCACTGCTAAAAGACGCAGTGAGACTCGAGGCCAAAATTGTTCCCATGACTGCCGCGCCCATAGTGCCACCAATCTGTCTAAAAAACTGTGAGGCACTGGTAGCTTGACCGAGTTTGCGAAAGTCCACCGCATTTTGAACAGCGAGTGTATACAAAGGTAATGACGGCCCCACACCCAAGCCACAAATCACCATATAGAGCGTGACTTGCCAGAAGGGTGTGTCTACCGTCATGCGTGAAAGTAGGAATAGGCCAATTGCCAGGACGATGCCACCGCCAATCATCAGTTCGCGGTAACGCCCAATTCTCGAGACAAGCTGTCCAGACACAATAGCTCCGAAGACCGTACCCAGCGAGAGGGGTAAAATACTAAGTCCTGACTGTGTGGCCGAAACACCAACGACATTGACCAAAAATAGTGGCAAGAAAATAATGAGCGACAAGAAGCCTGCCCCGAGCAAAAAGCTGGCACTATTGGCTGTCGTGAACACGCGGTTTTTAAAAAGACTCAAGTCAAGCACAGGGTTTTTCGAGCGCAAGGACACGGTAATAAAAGCAATGAGCATCACAGCGGCGAGTCCAAAGAGTGCCAGGGTTGTCGTGCCGCTCCAAGGATAAGTGGTTTTGTTAAGTTGTAACGCCAAAACGAGTGGCACCAAAAAGGCAATGAGCAGTCCGGCAGAAAGATAATCGAGCGAGCCACGTTCGCTTTTGGGGTCGAGTCTCGGCATTTTGCTCGAGATAAACCACAGCGCAACGATACCAAAAGGAATATTGACATAAAATACCCACCGCCAACCCTCGATACCAGGAATAAGATTGCCGCCGTAATCCGTGAGAAGACCGCCAATCCACGGCCCTAACACACTCGCAATTCCAAAGGTCGCGCCCATGAAGCCTTGATATTTGCCGCGGACATTGGGTGGAAAAAGGTCAGCAATAATAATAAAGGCCATCGAGAATAAGCCTGCACCACCAAGCCCTTGCAACGCCCGAAAGATGATAAGTTGATTCATGCCGTCACCAAGAAGTGGCAAGGGGCCAAACTCGCCGGATAAACCACATAATATTGAACCGATTAAAAATAAACTCACGGCCCACAACTCGATGTTTTTCTTGCTATACATGTCAGCAAGTTTCCCGTAAACAGGAACGAGGGCTGTCGAGACGAGAAGGTAAGAGGTGGCGACCCAAGCATAACGCTCGAGTCCACGCAAGTCCTCGACAATTTTGGGTAGAGCCGTCGAGACAATTGTTTGGTCAATCGCGCCTAAGAACATGGCGAGCATAATGCCAATCATGGCTAAAATTTTGTCGCGGTTAGAGAGTTCCATTCTTAATATCCTTTCGTTAAAATCAGGGCTTAGCTTTATTTAGGAACTAGCTTTCATATGTTGGGAAGACAGATGTGCTGGTCAAACCAAGTGTGCTGGTCAAACCAGGAGTTAGGAGCAGGGGATCAGAGAGCGTCTCTCCTTTTCTGTCTCGAGCCTCTCATTTCTTACCCAGACTTAGCTCGAGTCCGTTGCTAGTTTTTCAAGATGTTCGATAAAAACCCTCAGCTCTTTCTTGTTTAACTTAGCAAGAAACACGTCAAGCTCTTCGTCCATCATGGCGTAGGCAGCTTTAAGTGTTTTTTGACCCTTGGTTGTCAAGGTGAGCACGCGCTTGCGTGCGTCTTGGGGGTGCAGGGTGCGCTCGAGCATCCCCAGTTCTTGCAAAGCCTCGAGCTTTCTCGAGATGCCGTAGAGAGGAATCATCATGAGGTCGGCAAGCTGACTCGGTGTGACGTTTTCCTCTAAAACGTATTTCATTAAGAACATGTCACCAATGTCGAAGCCGTAATGACTGCGAATCTTGCTGCCCACGTCTTTGTTAAGTCTATTGCGTAATTCCCAGAAGCTAGACATGAAGAGTTGATTCATTGGATGTTGCAATAGTTGCACAATGCAATTATCTAGTACGCCTTGTCTCGGCTATGTTGTTTGGATGACATGTTCCTACAGCCGCGAATTGTCAGTTACTCCCTCGTAGCGTTAGACTAAACGCTATGAAGCTCTTTTTGTTCGTTCACAAGGATGACACGGCTCTCGCTAGTTTTATTAAAGCAGCAAGGGTTGAGCAATTGACAGGGTTTACACTTTTACCCTCCACGGGTGCTGGACGCACCTCACAAAAACCTATCGAAGAATTTGCGTTTGGCTTCTCGCGCTTACTCAGGGGTGAAGGGGAACGCCTGAAAAACGTTACGCTGTTTAGCGTCATTGCCGATGATAAATTGCCACGCCTCATTGAGCTTATGAAGCAACATTGTACAGACATTGGACAACCTGGAGCAGGGCTTTATGTCGTGTTGCCTATCGAAGCGGCAGGAGGGTTGGAGGCATGACAGGGTTCCTCGAGTTTCTTCTCGTGCTCGTGATTATTATTGTCGGTGCCAAGCTCTCTGGTTTTCTTGCCGCCAAGCTCAATCAACCTATGGTCGTGGGTGAGATTGCCTTTGGTCTCCTGCTCGGGCCAACGCTGCTCAATCTTTTTGCGCTTCCTATCTTTCATCATGCAGAAGCGAGTGCGGAAAGTGTCCATTTGCTAGCCGAACTCGGGGTGTTACTGCTCATGTTTTTAGCAGGGTTAGAAACAGACTTAGTCGCCATGCGAAAAGTAGGTGTGCCTGCACTAAGTAGTGCGCTGGGTGGAGTTGTCCTGCCGTTTGTGGGTGGCTGGGGACTGAGTGTAGCGATGGGGTTGCCGACAGCAGAAGCTATCTTTATTGGTACAATTTTAACGGCCACGAGTGTTTCAATCAGCGCACAAACCTTAATGGAACTTGGCAAACTTAAAAGTAAAGAAGGCATGACGATTCTAGGTGCGGCGGTGATTGATGATGTCATTGGCATCCTCATGGTCTCTGTGGTGGTGGCCATCTTTGCCTCGAGTGGTGGGGATGCAACCCCGATCTGGTTTGTTGCGTTCAAAATGATTGCCTACTTCGTGGTTGGCTTCGTGTTGGCTCCAGTGCTGCGGCGCGTGTTTGCGTGGGGAAGTAAGCTGCCGGTGTCAGAAGCTTTGTTGGCAACGGGGCTCGTGCTTGCTTTTATCTATGGTTGGAGTGCGGAATTTTTTGGCGGTGTAGCTGCGATTACGGGTTCTTATCTTGCAGGTATTATCTTGGGGCAAGTTGCCCAGAAACACGAACTCGAGACAAAACTCAAAGCTCTTGTTTATAGCTTTTTCGTTCCCATCTTTTTTGTAGATATTGGGCTAAGGGCTAATTTGCGTGAAGCTTTTGCTGGGCCCCTCGTTTGGTTTGGTTTAGGACTCGTTTTCATGGCTATTTTTGCAAAACTGATTGGCTCCGGTGTAGGAGCCCTTCTTGCAGGGTTTCAATTTAAGGAGGCGTTGCGTGTGGGCGCGGGGATGATCTCGAGGGGTGAAGTCGGACTCATCGTGGCGGGGATTGGCGTTCAGCGCGGAGTCATCCCTACGGAAGTTTTTAGTCTCATGGTTTTGATGGTGGTTGCGACAACGCTCATTACGCCGGTGCTCGTGCGTTTAACGTTTGCAGGTGAGAAAGATATAGAAGCAACCCCGTCTTGAACTTGCAAGCCGTGTGCATACATAAACTCGAGCAATAGGAAAGCGCAGCTTCATCGGTGACGCAAGGGGATAAAATCACTTATGAAAAATAATTCAGCAACGGGCTTCAACCCTTTACTAAACTGTATTCAAATTTAATCTTCTTTTGCGGTGTAACGAGAAAGTGGGATACACTCTAATTATGTCTGAGCCCGTCTTAATATCTAAAGCTAAACCATCTCAAACAACCAAAGCGCGTATTTTTTCTGGCATTCAACCCTCAGATGAACTCCACATCGGTAACTATCTCGGTGCCGTGAAAAACTGGGTTGCTGCCCAGGGTAAGACTGAAAGCATTTACTGTGTTGTAGATTTACACGTCCTTACCCTGCCAGAAGAGATTGATCCCAAGGTGCTATTTGAGAACTCGCGCAAACTTATTGCTACACTGATGGCCTGCGGTCTCGACCCGAAGCAAAATATTATCTTCATCCAGTCGCACGTGCGCGAACACACAGAACTTGCTTGGATTTTGAATTGTGTGACACCGCTAGGCTGGCTTCACCAAATGACGCAGTTTAAGTCCAAGAGTGAACGTGCCAAAAGTATTGGTACTGGCTTGCTCGATTATCCTGTCTTGCAAGCTGCCGATATTATTCTCTACGACACGACAGAAGTGCCTGTGGGAGAAGACCAAGTACAACACATCGAGCTTACCCGCGATATTG
>JBOFGY010000323.1:0-2059 GCA_051649365.1 Trueperaceae bacterium | reverse complement strand
GCTGAAGAAGCCTCGGCCCAAGGTGACAACCCGCAAGGCTTCACAACCCTCGAGCAAGACCACGACAACTTGCGTGCTGCTTTGCGCTGGGCCCGTGACAATGACAAACGAACACTCGGGTTAAGACTCGCTCGAGGGCTCTGGTACTTCTGGCGGCGACGTGGCCACTTGAACGAGGGGCGGCAGTGGCTCGCCGAACTGTTGCGCCTAAAAAACCCTTCACCTGATGACGCACCTCGGGATGTGACCGATGTCAAAGCAACCACCTGGCTCGCTGTAGACGAACACGACTTTGATGTAGCTGTCACCCTCTTCGAGCAGAACGACGCATTGCAGCGTGTCTTAGGGAGTGAAACCGTCGGGCTTGCCGACATTGTTAACATTGAGGCGAGACAGGCGAGAGCTGAGGGTAACTATGCACGGGCGACCACGCTCGTGCAGGAAAAATTAGGGCAGTACCGCGCTGCGATTAAACAAGGCGCACTCGCTCCTAGTGCTGCCGCGCATCTTTTACAAGAGTTGGGCACGCTCAACCGCGAACAAGGCAACTACGCGGAGTCGTCACGCTACTGGCAAGAAGACCTCGAGTTGCAGCGTTCGCTCCATGATGAAGAAGGTGTCGCGGTGGCTCTGCTCGGGCTGAGTGATGTCGCTAGGGATAAAGGCGACGCAGCAGAAATTCGCAAGTACGGCGAAGAATGTTTGAGCATTTTTAGAAAAACAAAGAATCTGCAAGGGCTTGGGTTCACCCTCAATAACTTGGCACTTGCCGCCTATTTGGACGACGATTTTGCAAAGGCCGCACCCTTCGCAGAAGAAAGCGTCGCGGTGTTTAGAAAGATAAAAGGCGGCGTGAGTTTATCCGAAGTGCTTATTACCCTGGGGCGAATCAGAATGGCGCAAGGGGAAACCGACAAAGCTCGAGCACATTTTCGTGAGGCTCTCGAGCTTGCCTGGAATGAGGGTCCACGTTGGCTTGTCCTTTGGGCCTTAGAAGTTCTCGGGTGGTTTTTAGCAGCCCGAGATGAAGCTGAAGAGGCCGTTAAACTTTTGGCTGTTGCTTTCGTGCAGCGTCAGAGTGTTCGTTCACCGCTTCGTCAGGCTGATTTACTTCACCACGAAGAAGCACTGAGAAGTGTACGTGAGATACTTAGCGAAGAGAAATTTGAAAGTATATGGAAACAAACAGCATCAATGACATTAAGAGAGGCCATCACAACAATGTTTGAACAATCTTACCCACCAAAAGCAAATGTTTCGTAGAACAGTTCTCTCAGAGGGTGTTAAAAATTCGTGTATCTAATCTGTTGGTGAGTTTATCACCGAAGAGTGTTGCGAAGCATATGAAATGAGCAATCCCATTTTACTTTTTCTTTCAGGTAGCCCCGGTACCAGTGAACGTGTGTTTGAAGATGTTAAAAGATTCTTTTCACCAATGATATATTCACTCACACTGCTCGAGGTTGCATTCATTTCCGAAGCCAATGCATAACTGCTTTTGCAACAGTGCAAAAGCAGTTATGCGGGATGACTCCTGTCAGAACTATCGTCGTGCTTTGGCTTTTGCTCAAAATGGTAACAACATTATTAAATACGACTAAAAGACAGAAAAATCAGTAAATGTCACAATACTTCTTGCAACTCATTATATTTTTGTTTGCGACTCGTTGCAGATTCACAATACTATTGACGACTGGTTTTATAAGCCTTATTCTTGTTCATGTCAGTCAGAAAACCGCAACCAATGTACCGAAGCATCTCCGGTTTCATCCCTTCCGACAAGGTAATCGGTCGAGCTTCCTACGAGTCCACTTTGGAACGAGATGCTCTGTTAGGTTTTGAGTTTCACCCTAATGTCGAAACGTTTAAGGTCCAACCTGTGCGGATATATGCATATTTTAGCCAACGCCGGCCACCCAATGGGTCATCCGCAACTTCGGTGCATCAATTCAAGAGAACACGGCGCCTGAGCAAGTCGAATTTGCCCCGTCCGTACATCTGACGTTTGATGAGTTTGAGTTTATTAACTTGCCCTTCAGTCTGCCCATTACTCCAAGGT
>JBOFGY010000322.1:0-13673 GCA_051649365.1 Trueperaceae bacterium | reverse complement strand
GGCTTCACGCTTAGATGCTTTCAGCGTTTATCCCTTCCATACATAGCTACTCAGCATATGCCCTTGGTAGAACAACTGAGAAACCATAGGTATGTGCATTCCGGTCCTCTCGTACTAGGAACAAATCCCCTCAATTTTCCTACGCCCACAGCGGATAGAGACCGAACTGTCTCACGACGTTCTGAACCCAGCTCGCGTGCCATTTTAACCGGCGAACAGCCGGACCCTTGGGACCTTCTTCAGCCCCAGGATATGACGAGCCGACATCGAGGTGCCAAACTCCGCCGCCGCTATGAACGCTCGGGCGGAATCAGCCTGTTATCCCCGGGGTAACTTTTATCCGTTGATCGATGGCCCTTCCACAAGGTACCACCGGTTCACTAGAACCAACTTTCGTTCCTGCTCGACTTGTAGGTCTCGCAGTCAAGCTCCCTTATACTCTTACGCTCTCCGCACGATTTCCAACCGTGCTGAGGGAACCTTTGTGCGCCTCCGTTACTCTTTGGGAGGCGACCGCCCCAGTCAAACTACCCATCTAACACTGTTCCTCACCCAGATAATGGGTGGAGGTTAGACGGACAAACCAATCAGGGTAGTATTTCACTGATGACTCCACCAAACCTAGCAGCCTGGCTTCAACGTCTCCTACCTATGCTACACAGACAAGTCCGTACGTCAATATCAAACTATAGTAAAGCTCCACGGGGTCTTTTCGTCCTGCTGCGGGTATGCCGCATCTATACAGCAAATTCAATTTCACCGAGTCTCTCTTTGAGACAGCGCTCCAGTCGTTACACCATTCGTGCAGGTCAGAACTTACCTGACAAGGAATTTCGCTACCTTAGGACCGTTATAGTTACGGCCGCCGTTCACTGGGGCTTAAATTCGGCGCTTGCACGCCTCCTCTTGACCTTCCAGCACCGGGCAGGTGTCACACCCTATACGTCCCCTAAACGGGTTTGCAGAGTGCTGTGGTTCTGGTAACCAGTCGCTAGAGCCCATTTACTGTGCCCACTTCACGCTTCGCTAAAAGCTAACGCTAATGTGGGACCCCTTCTCCCGAAGTTACGGGGCTATTTTGCAGAGTTCCTTAAAGAGAGTTCTCTCGCGCGCCTTAGTGCATTTACACTCGCCTACCTGTGTCGGTTTTGGTACGGGTACAATAGTTTTAACGTTTAGAGACTTTTCTTGGCACCATAGACTCAGTTGCTTATCAGTCCCGTAGGACCTTCCCGATGAACGTCACTAACGTAGAGGGCGGATTTTCCAATCCCTCATAGCTTCGCACACCAACGGGCATAGCCGTAGCTCCGCACAACCTATCTTAATGCGTCATCCCATCACTTCACTACTGTAGGGTGGGAATATTAACCCACTGGACATCGCCTACGCTTTTCA
The DNA here is from genome assembly GCA_051649365.1 of Trueperaceae bacterium. Classification (GTDB taxonomy): domain Bacteria; phylum Deinococcota; class Deinococci; order Deinococcales; family Trueperaceae; genus CAVTAE01. The sequence goes on along the minus strand of JBOFGY010000322.1, from coordinate 12,275 downwards.
GCCTCGGCTTAGTACCCGCCTAACCCTGGAAGGACGACCTTTGTCCAGGAAACCTTGGGCTTTCGGCGAAAGGGATTCTCACCCTTTTTATCGTTACTCATTCCTACATTCTCACTTCTGATACCTCCACGGCTCCTTACGGTACCGCTTCGTCGGCTTACAGAACGCTCCCCTACCACTTGCCCTTACGGACAAATCCGCAGTTTCGGTGCATAGCTTAGCCCCGATCATTTTCGGCGCAGAGACGCTCGACTAGTGAGCTATTACGCACTCTTTAAAGGAATGGCTGCTTCTAAGCCAACCTCCTAGCTGTTATAGCGTCTTCACATCCTTAACCACTTAGCTATGACTTTGGGACCTTAACTGGCGATCTGGGTTGTTTCCCTCTCGACCATGAAAGTTAGCTCACACAGTCTGACTCCCGAGCTACGACTTGTAATCTTCAGAGTTTGACAGGGTTTGGTAAGCGGGTAAGCCCCCTAGCCCAATCAGTGCTTTACGGTCACAAGTTAATTACTCGAGGCTAGTCCTAAAACTATCTCGGGGAGAACCAGCTATCTCCAGAATCGGTTAGCTTTTCACTCCTAACCACAGCTCATCACAAAAGTTTTCAACCTTAACGTGTTCGGTCCTCCACTCCCTGTTACGGGAGCTTCAACCTGGCCATGGCTAGCTCTTCTGGTTTCGGGTCTACTAACAATGCCTTAACGCGCTATTAACGCTCGCTTTCACTTCGCCTTCGCCTAACGGCTTAAACTTGGCACGGCTAGTAAGTCGCAGGATCATGCTTCAAGAGGCACGCCACCACCCTGTCTTGCGACATAGGGCTGTGACTGCTTGTAAGCACACGGTTTCAGGTACTATTTCACTCCCCTCACGGGGTGCTTTTCACCTTTCCCTCACGGTACTGTTTCGCTATCGGTCAGTTCGGAATATTTAGCCTTGCCCGGTGGTCCGGGCGGATTCGTTCAGGGTTTCACGTGCCCTAAACTACTCAGGTGCCAGCCTCGCTTTTGAACTTTTCGCCTACAGGACTATCACCTGCTCTGGTGCGTCTTTCCAGTACGCTTCGACTAAGTTCTCGAGTCTAAATAGCTAGTCCTACAACCCCAGCTTGCGCTGGTTTGGGCTGTTCCGCGTTCGCTCGCCGCTACTGACGGAATACATGTCTGTTTCTTTTCCTCTGGGTACTTAGATGTTTCAGTTCTCCAGGTTCCCTTCACTGTAACTATGGATTCATTACAGGATATAAGCGGTTCGCGCTTATGAGTTCCCTCATTCGGAAATTTCCGGGTATAACGGTTGCTTCCACCTTACCGGAACTTATCGCAGGTAGCCACGTCCTTCATCGGTTCGACTGCCAAGGCATCCACCGTGTGCCCTTAGTAACTTAACCATTTTGAAAATCATCTCATACAAGACAATTCAAAATTTTTGATAATTGAGAGTTCAGCATTTCACTTGCGTGAAACGTGATACCTCTCAGAAAAATGTTTGCACATCAGAACACGCGATTCAAACTAAAAATTTAATTGAATCGCTCATTTCTTGCGTCCTAGACAAGATTTCTCGAGCCTAAGAAGAATTTCTTGAGGATGCTCTATCACTTCTATTTGACTGTCATTGTTCGCGCCACTCTTTCTGAGCGGCAAACGAAATAGTACACCTTTTTCTTTCGCCCTGTCAAGCCCCTCACATACATCATTATTTCAAAGGGAAAACTTCGGTTGTTAAAGGTTGATCAAGAAGGTGACTCTGGAATTCGTTAATCCAAAGCCTCAGTAGAAATTACTTTCTCAACTAAGTTTTGCAATCATAGAGAATTAGACCCAGTACAGAAGTATCCTGCACGACGAAGTTTTAGAGCCAGGGGAAGCCTTTTGGATTAGCTTTATATCTAGCTGAAACCTGCATTTGGTCGTGACCGCGAATCTGTTGTAGAAAGGGGAAATCTTCGGGCTTTACCTTAAATAGTTTAGCTAAAGGCTTAACTGCGCTAAAGTTCGCCCAATGTGGGTCTTGGACAGTGAAACCACCTGCGACTTGATTATACGGCTCGAGCACGAACCCATCTTTTGGCAAGATGTAAATGCTACCTTCATGCCAAGGCTTGTGTTGAAAAGCAGGTTTACTAATCGGAAAGAAGTAATGAGGTTCACTCCAACCATGGGACAATTTGAAGGAAACGGCGCTATTCATAAAATTAAAGCGGTAGTTTGCCCTATCCAAGATGGCGTAGAACATAGGCCAGATACCTTCACTCGAGGCGTACAACGCTTTTTGCAAGCTAAAGTCGTTTTCATCTTTTGCGTCGGGTGCCCTCGGTTCAAAGAGCGCAATGTCTGGACTGCTCGAGCCGTGCACCAAAAGCTCTTTCTCCTCCGTAAGCCAGCACAAAAACACCTATTTGGGCACAGGCAAGTTTTCAATCCAAGGAATGTCGTTAACGTGCAAAGAGTTCCAGAGTTGCTCGAGTTTCTCTTTATCATCTTTGCTCAAAACAAACTCAGGACGTTTTAACCAATAATCGGGAATCATGGTTAAATTTTATGACACTAAAATGCTGCTGACGTGAACAAAGCTCGAGCAAATCCTAGCTATATTTTTGTAAGCGAATCACTAAACGCAGAAGAAATTAAATAGAGTTTCAGAAGTAAAGAATTTCAGAAACAAACGGGGTTACATTTCCTGGAATTCGCTTGTGCTACTTCTAGACGCTTTACTGATCTCATAGATGGTACCCAAAACACACTCTAGCTGCATTTCAATATATTCTCGATCCTATGTCTTCACAAATTATATCTTCACAACGCCGTTTCCTTTTTCTACTCACTGGGTCTCGCAAAGATGGAAATACCGAACAGCTCGCACGTCTCGCCGCTACGTTGTTACCTGCATCAGTAGAAACAGAGTGGCTTAGTTTGCTCGAGTATCCTTTACCAGCTTTCGAGGATATTCGTCACGAGGGCGACGGCACCTATCCTGAACCCGAGGGTAATGCCCAAAAACTCATGCTCGCAACCCTGGCAGCAACAGATATTGTTTTTGTTACGCCTCTTTATTGGTACAGCGTGCCTGCCAATGCCAAGCTGTATCTCGACCACTGGAGCGGTTGGATGCGCGTTCCGAATAAAAACTTCAAGATAAAAATGTCTAAGAAAACAGCTTGGACAATTACAACCATTAGTGATGAAGACGAACGGGTAGTAGAACCTCTCGTTGCTACATTGCAACTTTCAACGAAATATCTGGGCATGACCTATGGTGGCACGCTCGTTGGCTTTGGTAATCGTCCTGGCGATGTTCTAAACGATGAAAAGGCTATCGCCAAAGCGAAAACTTTTTTTAGCTAACCTGCAACGCATCTTCACGCAAAACTTGGTTCAACACTTCGAGGAAAAAATCTGCATCGTCTTTTGCAAAAGGCATGGGGCCGCGCATCTTAACAACGTTGTGATGGGGTCCGTCCGTACCAAGTAAAATGCCGAAGTCGCGCATTCGGTTGGCCACATACCTTGCCTCTGTGTCAGCAGGCTCGAGTGTCGTTCTATCTCTAACAAGTTCCATACCAAGAAAAAGTCCTGAGCCGCGCACGTCACCGACGATGGCCTGTTTGTTTACGAGTGGGCGCATGTGCTCGAGCAAATAATTTCCAACGTCAAGTGCGTGAGCTTGTAAGTGTTCATGCTCGAGGACATCTAAAACTGCATTACCCACAGCACACGCCACGCTGTTCCCACCAAAGGTGCTGAAATATTCCATGCCGTTATTGAAAGCGTCCGCGATAGCAGGTGTGGTAACAACTGCACCCATTGGGTAACCATTGCCAATCGGTTTACCTAACACCACAATATCTGGAACCACACTTTGCTGCTCGAAGCCCCAAAAATGTGTACCAATACGTCCAAAACCCGTTTGCACTTCATCAGCAATACACACGCCACCTGCCTCACGCACGTGCTTGTAAGTGTGTTTAAGATAATCTTGTGGCAAAACAATTTGCCCGCCAACGCTCGGAAACGTTTCGCAGATAAAACCCGCAATGCTGCGACCTTTTGCCTTTGCATCCTGAATGACCTGTTGAACAAAACGAGCGTATTTTTCGCCTGCGTTGGCATCACCGTATTTGTACTGGCCTCGGTAACCATCTGCTACAGGTACGAGATGCACCCACTCGGGTGCACCCTTTCCGCCTGGGTCGCCAAATTTGTATTGGCTAATATCAATCATCGAAGTGGTGTGTCCGTGATAACCCGAAGTCATGACAATCATGTCGTAGTTGTTCGTGTAAGCACGGGCTAGACGCAGAGCGAGTTCATTTGCTTCGCTACCCGAAGCTGTCATAAACACAACCGACAGGGGCTCGGGTAATGTTGCTGTGAGACGCTTTGCATAACGCAGCAATTCTTTATTGAGATAGCGCGTGTTGGTATTGAGTCTTTTGAATTGTTGGGTAGCCACCTCCACGACATGTGGATGATTGTGACCAACATGGGGCACGTTGTTATACATATCTAGATAACGTTGCCCCATATCATCAAACATGTATTGCCTATACGCTCTGTCCATCACGATAGGTTGGTGATAAGAAATACTAAGATTGCGTCCCAACCTTGTCTTGCGCTCTTTAGTGTGAGCCTCTTTATCGAGTATTTCCACTCGCAAAGGTTCAGAGGGCAAACCAAGCATTAAATTTGGATTGGGACAAAGTTTTTTGAATAGCTCGAGTTCTCTGGGAAAAGCGACACCAGGGAAATTCGTCGTCAACCCTAGATCATCAGTAAGAAGTTGAAAATGTAAATGTGGTGGCCAGTCGCCATTTATGGGTGCTGCGCCAAACGCTGCAAACGTTTCACCCTGCAAAATTTTTTGACCTACTTTTTTGTTTAAGGACTCGAGACTTAAATGCCCATAAAGCGTGTAAAAGGTTACACCATCCACCGCGTGTCGCAACACAATCACAGGGCCATAATCGAGTGGTGTCGTGTTATGTGCAAAAGCGACGACGACACCCCGCAGTGGTGCGTGAACAGGCGTACCCTCTGGCGCAAACAAATCGAGCCCAAGATGGACAGTGCGACGCTCTGATGTTGGTGTATTGTTGCGCGCAAACATTTCTGAGGTGTAAAGCAAACGCGGTTCACCGTAACGACCAACAGCAACATCTGCATTCGCAAGCCTCATTTCTTCTTCAATCGCCTTGCTAAGTTCTGCTGTCTGCGAAGCTCGAGGGTCACCTGAATAAAGCGAACCTCTTGGTGTAAGATCAAGCACGTGAAAGTATTCAAGAGCTTTCCCCAGAATAGGTGCGAATGTTCTCTGGTGCTTTTTTAGAACATTGACAACTTCATTCGCATTCGGGATATTGAAACCGCAGGTCTCGAGCAAGTAGTAATACGCCAAGCGATGAGGAATGGACTCGAGCTTTTCCAACAAGTCCCAAGCAGGCTTTTCACTAATCACGACATAGGGATCGTCGGGGCGCAAACGTTTTTGAATGGCACTGTTGGTTACGCTTACAGCTAAGCGCGTTTGGATGAGCGGGAAAAGAAGCTCGAGTTCTCCTTCTGTTAAAGGTAATACCGCGTGATATGCACGTACTATTGAGCTAAGGGCAGCAAGTGGATCAGCATGACCCATAAGAGTGTAAGCAGCAGCTATCGCTAATTCGTTGATTGTCGGCGCATACAGCATGTCACCAAAATCAATGACGCTTTTTACGCTGCTATTTTCTACAAGGACGTTGTAATCATTCGCATCGTTGTGAATCACAGAGTGGCGCAGCTCGGACAATTTTGGCTGCACCTTTGTTTTGTAATACGACAGAATGCGCTCGACAGTTGCACGCTGAGAACTCTCCTTAATATCTGGAAAATGCTCCTCGATCCATTCGGCTTTTGCTAAATCCCATTTAAGATTCCGTCTCGAGGTAGGGTGTTCAAAATTCAGGAGAGCTTTGTCAAACTGGGCTAGCACATGTCCTAAACTTTCCAGTAGTTCTGTAGTGTTTGGTTTAACATGAGCGTAGAGTTTGCCAGGAATATAACTCAGTAACCAAGCAAGTCTTTGACCATCTGGAGCTTCTATTGTTTCAACAAAGTTGCCCGCTCCAGAACGCTGAACTTTCGGCACGACTAGACTTGGGTCTTCTGTTGCCAAATGCTCTAAAGCGGCAGTTTGTAACTCGAGCACTGAGCGTTCAGTGTTTGGGTGCACGAGCTTTAGCACGAACTCACCCTGTGGTGAAACAAGATGGAAATTTTTGTCGTACTCACCCACGAGGGCATTCGCTTTTGCTTCTACAGCAAAGATATCTCGAGCCATTCTCTCAGCAAAAATTGCATCCACATTTATCTCCTTTTAGATTTTTTCGCATTGAGTTGATGGGTTAAGCCAGTCTCTTTGACTGTCACCATAGCGATGGAAGTAATCGTGCGGCTGACGTTCGGCAAGGCACGAATGTCATTAACGAGAAGGCGCAAATCCTCGAGCGAACTCGTCCTCACTTTTACGATGTAACTGTCTTCTCCGTCCACATCGTGGCACTCGAGAACGCGCGGTTCTTGCTGCACGTAGTCCGCAAAGGCATCCTCATCTTTCAAGGCAACCGAGTTGGTCAGTACACGCATAAAAGCAACGAGACCTTGATTGATGGCGTTTGGTTCTAGGAAAATGGTGTATTGCCGAATTACACCTTCTCCCTCGAGGCGTGCCAAACGGGCATAGATAGCAGGGCCTGTCAAACCTACTTTTTCTCCTAAAGCAGCTTTGGAAAGCCTCGCATCTTGCTGAAGAAGCGACAAAATGGCTAAATCTGTTTCATCAAGTTTAGTCATCGTATTACTTTCATATCATTAGTTTACATATCAATTTGCTAACGATGTATTAATTTATCAAAGCAAAGATTTATTGTCAAGAAAACCCAACTTACTATGGGTAATGTTCACTACGGGTGGAATTTTGCTAAATTTGTTTTTTAGTCTCTTGGAACAGGCAAACTAAGCCCTAACCATCTGCTCCCTACTCGCATCATCATTGTTGTGGTGACACCCACAAGCAGTGCTAGGGTGGGCTCTATTGGACTAAGTAAAAAAACCACTCCTGAACCCACCGCCGCCACTGAAGCATAAAAATCACCCGAGCGGTAGAAGATGACAGGGATTTGTCTCGAGAGCATGTCTTTTAGGACTCCACCACCCACACCCGACACCGTGCCAAGAAACACCACACTCCAAAAACCAAGCCTGAAAGTAATGCCTTGTTGTGCGCCAAGCGTGGCGAAAAGAGCTAAACCCATTGTGTCAGGATGTAAGGCAAACGCCCAAGGCGTTTGATGTAGCGGTGAAAAAAGAACGTCAGCAAGGCCGTGATAAAGACGACCCAAAGTAAAATTTCATTTTGCAAGGATGTTGGCGGTAATCGTCCTACGAGTATATCTCTAACAGCCCCACCACCCACAGCTGTTGCTGAGGCAAGTACCAAAACACAAAACACCAATAATGTCAAAACGTTGTTGAGTGGCTGTAAGTGCGCCCGAAGCTGCAAACGTGATGGTGCCTAACCAAATAAGAACTTGAAGCATAGTGTGGCTATCCGGTTACCTCGAGGCTCTTAGAAAGTTCGCGTAACTTTTCAATGAGTGGGCGCAATGTAGTCGCTTTCAGTTTTAACGCGGCGCGGTTCACCACAAATCTCGCGGAAGACTCTGTAATCGTTGCGACTTCCTCGAGGTTATTGGCTCTTAATGTAGAACCCGTTTCCACAACATCTACCACCGCATCTGCTAAACCTGTCAAACAGGCTAATTCGACATTGCCAGAGAGTTTAATCACTTCAGCACTGCTACCAATCCTGTGCAAGTACTCGAGCGTAATTTTCGGATATTTACTGGCTACACGCCTAATGACATGCTCTTCTCCAACAGGGCGAATAAGTGACAAGCGGCACTGAGCAATATTCAAATCTACCGGTTCATAAATGTTGGCTCCAGCCTCGAGCAAGACATCTTTGCCCACAATGCCTGCATCTGCCACACCAAGTTCTACATACGTTGGCACATCACTATTTCGCATCTCAATAATGTCTGCGTCTCCGGCATTGTGCTTCAGCGCACGGCCATTTTCAGAAAGCGTCAGGGATAGCCCAGCACGGCGCAGTAGCCCCAAACTTTCCTGCATGACACGACCTTTGGGGAGGGCGAGAGTGAGTTTTTCAGTAGATTCAGTATCAGACACAATAAACCCCAAAAGGGATGAGGGGTGAGGGATGAGAGATGAGGAAAAGATTTTCACTCCCCCCTACTCTAAACATTTTTCTCTCCCAATACCAACAACAATTCTGCGTAAAACGGATGATTGCGAACTAAGGGTTCGAGTCCTTTGGCAGTGAGTAAAAACGCAATGCTCTTTTGTGCAGCGTACCGCTTGGCTTCTTCGACATCTATCGTGAGCGAACGCTCAACGCTGTAGCCTGCTTTGCGAAGAAGTCTGGCAGGAGCATCCTCGAGACTTAACACCAGCGTGGGCGCAGCTTCCGTTTTTGGTAAGGCACGCATGAGACGCTCGAGACCGAGTGAAAAACCTGCTGCGTAAGGTAAGAGTGCGCCGTCGTAACGACCACCACCAATGAGCGCTTGTCCAAAATCAAAGGTGTAGGCCCGAAAGGTCATGCCAGTGTAATAACTTAAACGTCTCGCCATACCTAAGTCTAAAAGTAGTTCGCTGCTGTCTTCAAACTCACGAATAATTTCATCCAAACGCTCTAACTCGCGCGTGGCTTCTGGCCAAGGCGCGAGTTTGTGAGCCCTCTCCAAGGTGTGAATATCACCGTAAAGGTCAACCACTGTTAGGAGTGCGTGGTGTAAATCTTTGGTTATCTTGAGAGGTTCTAACAAACTTTGTAACGTGCGTTGGTCTTTGCGGTCAATCGCGTCTGCAAGCACATTATGTTTGCTCTCATCAATACCTGCAAGGTCAAAAAGCGTTTTAACGAAACTCGGGTTACCAAGTTCAACCCTTGGCTTAAGCCCCACCGTGCGAAGGGATTCCCTCGCCAAATGAATGAGCTCTGCATCTGCTCTGGCATTCGAGACACCAATGAGCTCGAGCCCAATCTGCGTAAACTCGCGTGTGGCGTTAAAGTCTGGCTTGACAGCTTGCCACACATCCCCAGAGTACTGCAACCTTTGCGGCAAATCATCGGCAAAATTGCCGCGCACCATTTGGCTTAGTGCGGGTGTGAAGTCTGAGCGAAGAGCTAATACACCGCCGTCTTGGTCAGCAAACTTAAAGGATTGATGCGCCCTAGGATGATTCGGGTCGTAGGTCTCGATGGCAGGAACATCAATAAGCCTGTAGCCCCAAGTATAGTAGAGCTTTTGTAGTTTGGTAATAACCTCGGTCTTGCTCGAGGCTTCATCGGGCAGGGTGAAGCGGGTGCCGTCGGGTGGAGTGATGCGCTGCGTCATGCAAGGAATTAGTCTAACACTTACTCACGATAAGCCTTCAGCGGATCAGGAATTTCTTCAGGAGTGGTTTCTATTGGCGTTGACTGAACAGGGGTTACCTTAGGTCGCTCGAGACTACAAAGCAAAGCACCTAAACCAATAACTACTTCTAAAGCAAGCGCAGCAAAATTCATCGGCGTAATTACACCATCAATAATCATACTGAGTAACCTGCCTACACCTGCACCGAACCACAAAAAAGCCGCAAAGCGCACGTAAGGAACCCCTCTGGGCCGCATCGGAATAGCCCAAAGCATTACGGCTCCCATTACAGTAAACATTGCACCGTAGGTTGCACGAATTTCGCTAAGCCCCCTGGGTTGTAAACGAGTAGCATTAAAGCCAAGAAGCTCTGCCATCCAAATGGGACCTAGAAGAGCTACCAAGCCAAGAATGAGTGTAAGTAGGGCTGCAAGATAACCAAACTGTGTTCGAGGCGTCATGGTTGTAGTTTAGCGCAAATTCTTCAGGGAGAACTCATGCTTTTGTCTAACCAAAGCATTCTGAAACCAAAAGGCACAAGAGAGGTCTCGAGCCTGGCTTGTTTGTTGAAAATCGTTATTTTGCTGTCTGCACTATGAGTTTCTACTTGCCTAAATAATGGATAAACAAGCCATATAAGCAGTGTTCCAGCCGCAAAGTAATCACTTAACTTGCTTTTAATCACATTTGCAGTATCACTCGGTGAAATAATTTCCGCTACGAGGTCAGGGGCGACTTCCCAAAATTTTTCTATGTTTTCAGGAAGTCGGGCATTGCTAACAAACCAAACATCTGGCCCACGCACTTTGTTTGGATTACGGGCGACGATGATACCACCGTCTGTACCAACCCGCCCAGCATGATGTTCTTTATTCCAAATTCTTAAAAACCTACTAAGGCATCAGTGCAATTTCTCCATGTTCAGGTGTAGGACGCATAGTTTCGACAATTTCCCCCTCAATAAGTTCAGCATCTTCCAAACCCAGTTCATAAAATTCTTCAGCAGTGAAAAGTTTGGTGGCAACCATGCGTGTATTTTAGCGTGAAGTAGGTAGCTCGAGGTGTGCTCTTGATAATCTGTTCTCCCTCTCTCATTTTTCGTTTCTTACGTTTTATGGATAACAGAAAACCAAAAACGAAGAACTTTTAGCCCTTTAACAACACCAAGTTATCTCGGTGAATCGCCTCGTCATAATCTTTGTGACCCAGCACTTTCTCAATCTCGCTTGTTTTTTTACCTTTAATTTTTACGAGTGCGTTACTGCTGTAATTGCTCAGCCCCCTAGCCACAACCGTGTCACCATGCACAACAGCAATTGCATCACCAAATTCAAATTCACCCTGGACTTGGGTAATACCACTTGGTAATAAGCTGCGCCCATTATGAAGGGCTTTGAGTGCGCCCTCATCCACCGAAATTTTCCCTTTAGACTTTTGCTGTGCAAGCCAAGCCTTGCGGGCGGGCGTGTGTTGCTTTGCCAAAAAGCGTGTCCCCCTAGTCTCACCTCGTGCGAGTGCTTCTAACGCTGCACCACCACCACCAATCACGAGCGTTTCAATACCTGCCTCCGCAGCGATGCTTGCTGCACGGAGTTTTGTCACCATGCCACCTGTACCGCGGCTCGAGCCGGCCTTCCCCGCTAAATTCTCTACCTCTTTAATATCGTCAACAACATCAATGCGTTTTGCGTTTGGGTTCGTGCGAGGATCACTGTCATAGAGACCGTCTACGTCGGTAAGAATTACAAGTGCATCTGCGTCAATAAGATAAGACACCCAAGCTGAGAGCGTATCGTTGTCACCAAGTTTAATTTCAGAGGTCGCCACGCTGTCATTTTCGTTGATGACAGGAATAGCTCCAAGTTTCAAACTCGCTTCTAGAGCGTTCTTCGCATTTACATAACGTTCGCGGTCTCGAATATCGGCAGCCGTAAGCAAAAGCTGGGCCACAGGCACGGGTGCTAAAGCCCTGGCCCAATCGAGCATGAGAAGGGCTTGACCAACCGCCGCCGCGGCCTGCTTTTCGGGAAGGGTAAGTGGCAGCGATAATCCCAACCGTTCGCGCCCCGCAGCTCCTGCACCCGACGAGACAAGAACGACTTTACACTTTAGGGTTTCCTGCAAAACCTGTGCGCCCCTGGCAATCGCCCACATCTTCGGTGGGAAGATTCTGCCCGATTCATCGGTGAGGCTGCTGGTGCCTACTTTAATAACGACACGTTGCCAAGTCACAGGGTATAGGGTACAGGGTTTGGGGTTTTCAGGTTGTAAATCCGCAACCATTCAAGTGTAAACAAACTAGCAGGATTTATAACCAAATGAGTCTAGAGTATGGCACTGCTGCTCGCAGCTTGCTCGCAAGAAACCCCCACCGCGAAACCAACGCCCAACGCAGTTTTAGAAGCTCAAGAAACAGGCTCCTGGAGAAGCCTCGGCGACACTCTCGATGTTGTATCAAAAAACAACGTTGCTAACGCCAAAATGTTACTTGACACAAATGGCAAGCTCGTTGTGCTATGGGCAGAAGATAATGGGCTATGGTATTTGCAGGGCAAACGTTGGAATGGTACAGCTTGGGAGAAATTAGCTTTCCCAACAAGACCGCTAGCCTATACAAACGAAGGGGTAACTCCTTTTGATGTTGTTTTTGATCACAGTAACGCCCTCGTTATCACTCAACCCAAGAATGGCAACGTAAACGTAGAAGTCTTGCGTTCTACCACTTCCTGGCACTCTCTCGGTAGCTTTACTAGGCCTAACCAGTTACAAACGAACTCGAGTGGTCAGG
>JBOFGY010000321.1:0-8343 GCA_051649365.1 Trueperaceae bacterium | reverse complement strand
ATGGAAACTGAGGTATAGCCGTCAGCCGTCAGCCGTCAGCCGTCAGCTAAAAACAAAAAGCTGATAGCTGATAGCTGATAGCTGATAGCTACCTTCAAAGGAAGGTAAACATGGCAACAGTAACAGCAAACGCCCCCGCAGGTGGGCAAACAATTATTGGCATTGAAACGCTTAACAAATGGTACGGTGACTTTCACGTCCTTAAAGACATCAGCATGTCTATTAACAAAGGTGAAGTTGTCGTGGTGATTGGGCCGTCGGGGTCGGGGAAATCTACGCTTATTCGCTGTGTGAACCGCTTAGAGGAACATCAGCAGGGAAAAATTACGGTAGACGGTATCGAACTCACCGATGATGTAAGAAACATTGATCAAATCCGCCGCGAGACGGGCATGGTGTTTCAATCTTTCAATCTGTTTCCGCATCTCACGGTGATGGAAAATATTACGCTTGCACCTATTCGCGTTCGCAAGATGAAAAAAAGTGAGGCAGAGAAGAAAGCCATGTACTATTTAGAGAAAGTCAAAATTCCCGAACAGGCTCACAAATACCCTGGGCAGCTTTCAGGTGGGCAGCAGCAGCGCGTAGCAATTGCTAGGGCTTTAACGATGGAACCTAAAGTGATGCTCTTTGACGAGCCAACGTCTGCGCTTGACCCTGAAGTCGTAGGGGAGGTGCTCGAGGTTATGGTCAATCTTGCTAAAGAAGGCATGACCATGATGGTCGTAACGCACGAGATGGGCTTTGCGCGTGAAGTAGGTCACAGAGTGGTCTTTATGGATGCGGGGCAGATTGTGGAAGTAGGTACGCCAGAGCATTTCTTTACCGCACCAAAGGAAGAACGCACCAAGTCGTTTTTGTCTAAAATTTTATAGTTGATTTGAACTTTCTCTCACCGTGAGTTTCTCATTTAGTTTACACTAAAGGTTGTGATTATCCCCCACCACTTTCTAAAATTCGAGCCTAAGGTTTGCTTATGACAATGGCCCAATCTATCGGTGATAGTGGCCAAAACAAGGGCCTCAAGATTGCAGACATGCTCCGTAGTATGGTTTCACAACATGCTTCGGATGTTCACTTGCAAGCTGGTGCACCGCCCTTTATGCGTTTGGACGGTATCTTAAAACCGTTCGAGGGACTGCCGATTCTTACACCGCATCAAACCGAACAAATTGCCATGGCCATGATGACCGAATCGCAACGGGATTTGTTTAATCACCGTCACGAACTCGATTTTGGCTTTACTATTCCACATGTAGCACGCTTTCGTTGCAATGTGTTTCGCCAGCGCGGTTCAGTAGGGATTGTCATGCGGGTCGTGCAAGATGTTGTACCGAGTTTTGAAACGCTCGGACTTCCAGCAACGCTGCTGAGTGAATTTGCCGAGCAAGCTCGAGGCTTAGTCCTCGTGACCGGCCCGACAGGCTCAGGAAAGTCTACGACATTAGCGGCCATGATTGATTATATGAACCGCAAGTTTCCACTTAATATCATCACCGTTGAAGACCCGATAGAAATTTTGCATCGCAATCAAAAGAGCCTTGTTATTCAACGTGAAGTCGGACTAGACACAGCCGATTTCACCAGTGCCTTAAAGTTTGCCATGCGTCAAGACCCCGATGTCATTATGATTGGCGAGATGCGTGACAAAGAAACCGTGGAAGCTGCAATTACAGCGGCGCAAACAGGCCACTTGGTTTTGTCTACACTCCACACTCAAGATTCCATTCGCACCGTGAACCGTATCATTGACTTTTTCCCGCCACACGAGCGCACTCAGATTCGAATTTTATTGGCAGAGTCACTGCTCGGGATTGTGAGTCAACGCCTTATGCCCCGCGCCGACGGACCAGGCCGCGTGATTGCCCTCGAGGTCTTAGTCAGCACACCGCTCGTGCGCGATTACCTCAAAGACGAAGAGAAAACTCCGCTTATCAAAGAGGCGATGATGCAAGACAATCTTCGGGGGATGCAAACTTTTGACCAGCACTTAGTACAGCTTTTTATAGAAGGCAGAATTACGATGGAAGAAGCACTCAGTGCGGCGACAAGTCAACACGAATTTAGGCTTATGCTGACGCAAAAACAAGCGGCAGTAGGTCAGACGAAAGACACGAAGCTACAACCGAAGACGGAAATTAAAGTGCCGCCAAATCGCAATTTTCGTTAGCGAATGGGAACAGCTTGCGCTTCTTTGCTGTTTGAAGGGGTTGTCTGTGGATTTCTAATCCACTGAACAAACTGGGCGAGGGCACGACCACGGTGACTCACGCGTAGTTTTTCGTTTTCGCTCGCTTCGCCAAAAGATTTTTGTAAGTCATGGCTGAAAAAAATGGGGTCATAACCGAAGCCCCCTGTGCCTCTAGGCCCGTGCAAAATAGAGCCGTGTGTTTCACCTAAAAAACCCTGAACGAGACCGCGTGGGGTTGTAAAGACTAAGCTGCATACAAACTTGGCCGTGCGTTGTTCTTGTGGAGTGTTAAGGAGTTGCTCGAGGAGGTAAGCCATGCGCTCACCATTGCTAACTTTGCCACCATAGCGTGCTGAAAAGATACCAGGCGCACTCCCCAACGCTGCTACCTCTAAACCTGAATCATCGGCGAGACAGGGCAGTTTACAACGCATCGTTGTGTAGGCGGCTTTCATCATGGCGTTTTCTTCGTAGGTTGCACCAGTTTCCTGGGGAAGTTCGTGGATACCAACATCCCGCGCAGATAATAGCTCAATTTTATAGCGTCCGAGAGCGAGGTTAAAATCGGCAATCTTACCAGAGTTGTGGGTTGCAATCACGAGCTTCATGCGGAGATCCTAAGGGCAGATTCTATCCTTATTCTTTAGGATGAGTGGTGCTGTCAAGATGGCTGGATAGACTCTTAGTGGAGTTGGGGTTTAACCACCCCTACAATATACTGCACAGCCTTGACCCCAGAAGCGATAAGTTGCACATATTGTTCGGCCTGGATGGGGGTACTCTCGCCGCCGCCTTGTACCTCGATAATTTGGCCGTCCCCCGTAGCGACGACATTGAGGTCAACCTCAGCTTTAGAGTCTTCCGAAAACTCGAGGTCAATGAGTTCTTTTCCCTCGACGAGGCCGAGACTCACTGCCGCCACTTCGTGTGAGAGCGGCCAATCATTGATTTTGCCTTTAAAAAGGAGTTTGTTGGCTAGGTCGTGGAGGGCGGCGTAGCCAGCTACAATGCCTGCACAGCGCGTGCCACCATCGGCTTGTATTACGTCTATATCCACAATGAGGGTTTGGTTACTGAAAAAACTCAAATCCACGACGCTACGCATGGCGCGGCCAATAAGGCGTTGAATCTCTTGGGTGCGTCCTCCCGAATAAAGCCGTTCGCGCTGCACGCGCTCATTCGTAGCCCTGGGCAGCATGGCATATTCGGCAGTGAGCCAACCGCCCTGCTGTTTTGATTTATTTGGCCCTTGTCCGCGCAAGTGAGGTGGCAGCTTAGAATCGAGGGTCACGGTGGCAAGCACGTGCGTATGACCCCACTCTACGAGAGCAGAGCCTTCAGCATGGATGTTGACATTCGTTGTGACCTTAATGTCACGGACTTGGTTGGGGAGTCTTTCTTGACGCATGGATATAAGGTTACAGGTTGAAGATTAAAGATTTGAGATTTTCAATCTTTAATCTTCAATTTTGAATCTCCAATCGCCCTTTCTGCAAAATGAATACGCTCGAGCGTTCCTTCGGGGCCACCCAAGATTCTCGCGGTGTGTTGATAGCTTGTGGGGTCACCACTGACTAAGTGATGTACGGTTCCCTCTTTACGTTGGTGGTTTAGTAATCCTAGGTCAATGAGGTCATTCCATACAACCTTTGCCGTTTCTTCGGCAGAATCTACTAACGTTACACTTTCACCTAAGACCTGTTGCAAGAGGGGTTTGAGCGCAGGGTAATGGGTGCAGCCTAGAATAACGGTGTCTAACGTTGGACGCTCTGAAAGATAATGCTTTGCTACCAGCTTGGCAATTTCCCCGTCTGAGATACCTTCCTCGACAATAGGTACAAAAAGTGGGCAGGCTTTGGCCCAAACCTCGAGTCCTGATCTTTCCAAGCGGTCTTGGTAGGCCCGACTTTTAAGGGTTCCAGGGGTGGCCAAAATTCCGACACGACCCTGTGACACCTGTGTTGCGGCATTAATCCCAGGCTCGACCACTCCCCAAACTGGCACAGGCAATTCATCGGCGAGAGCGGGGAGACTGGCGGCGGAAGCAGTGTTACAGGCAATCACAATGCCTTTGACCCCTCTAGAGATAAGCTCGAGGCTAATTTCGTTGGCAAAAGCACGCACCATTTCGAGGGGTTTGCTGCCATACGGCACTCGAGCTGTATCACCCAAATAGATAAAGTTTTCGTGCGGAAGTTTTTCGACTAAACTTTTTAAGACGGTTAAACCACCCACGCCAGAGTCAAAGACACCGAGTGGGGCAGAGGCAAGGAGTGACATACCCCTTAGGTTACACTATTTTGAGCGTAATGAGTAGTATGTGTAAGTTATTTAACAAGAATGCGGGTTTATTTAACAAGAATGCGAGGGCGTTCTCAGAAGGATGCTAAGGTAAAGTCTATGAGTCAAACCTACGAACTCACGCTGAGAATGCGCGTGTATCGTTTTATTTTAGGGTTGTTTGGCTGGCGTGTTGTTCGGAATGTACCTCCCACAAATAAGTATGTGTTGGTAGGGGCCTGGCACACCTCGAATTGGGATTTTCCCCTAGCTATATTGGCAGTGGGTGGTATGGGCGTACCGCTCAATTTTATTGGTAAGCAAGAATTGCTCCGTGGGCCATTGGGTGGGCTCATGCAACGTCTTGGTGTCATTGGTGTAGACAGAGCTAAGACCAAAAACTTCACCCAAAAAATTGCCGAACTTTACAAAACAAAAAACGAACTTCGTATTCTCGTGCCTGCCGAAGGCACGCGCTCGAGAGCAGAATATTGGCGCACGGGGTTTTACTATATGGCTCTCGAGGCCAACATTCCTATTGCCTTTGCTGTGTTAGATGCGGGGACAAAAACCATTGGTATTGATGGCTACTTTGTGCCTACAGGAAACCGCGACGAAGACTTCAAAAAAGTGATTGATTTTTACAAGGACAAACGCGGTCTCAAACCGCATAGACAAGGGGAGATAAAGTTCCGCCCGCCCGCCGAGATGGCGGGGAAGGTAAGAGAGTTAGGGCTTTTAGGTGGAGCCTTTGCCTTCTGCCTTGGCTTCTTTCTAGGTACTTGTCCATCTGCTTCATCCCGTATACTGATGCAGTTAAGTAAGAGCCTATCCTAAAACGTACTGATTTGTTTATCTAAAAAGGTGTAACGGAAGTTTACGGATAGATTCTAAGTAAAGGAGCCATCATGCAAGATGTGATTGAACAAATGAGCGAAATGGCCTTGCTCTTCTCCAAGGCGACGAATGCACTAAATACACTAGAAGCGATTAAAGAAATTATGGCTTCGCTCGAGTCTGAAGAACTAGACGAAGAAGAAGCCCTCGAGGAAATTGCCGAAGTCTTGGCGAATATGGAAGCCCTCGAGTCTTTATCGGATATGAGCCCAGAAGAACTCGAGGAAATGTTGCAAGAAGTTGAAGGCGACATGCCACGTGGGACACGTGGGAAAAGTTTAGAAAGCTAGAAAGCTAGGAGCTAGGATTCAGGAGTTAGGGTTTTTAATTTTCCCCAACTCCTGAATCCTAGCTCCTAACTCCTTAATTTTTACTTAGCTGTAACAGGTTTTTTCAAGGTTTGAGTGAGCATTTTTTCTATTCTTGCAAAATCTGCTTCGGTGAGATTGCTGCCAGAAGGTAAGCACAAACCTTGGTCAAAAAGTTTTTCTGAAGTTTTGTCACCGTAGTAAGGTGCGTTTGCGAAGATCGGTTGCATGTGCAAGGGTTTCCAGAGGGGGCGCGTTTCGATGTTGTCTGTCTCGAGACTTTGGCGCAAGGTTTCGCGGTCAACGCCCGTTGTTTTTTCGTCAATGAGCACTGTCGAAAGCCAACGGTTACTAAACATGCCTTCAGACTCGAGGGGTGCAGGAGTTATACCTGGCACGTTGGCGAAAAAGCTTTGATACCAGTCAAAGTTGGCGCGGCGTTGTTTAACGCGCTCGTCCAGAACTTCCATTTGGCCGCGGCCAATGCCTGCACAAATATTGCTCATACGGTAGTTATAGCCGATGTGCGAGTGCTGATAGTGCGGTGCAGGGTCACGCGCTTGAGTTGCTAAAAATCGAGCTTTTTTAATCAGGGCTTCGTCATCAGAAATGAGTGCGCCACCACCCGAGGTGGTAATGATTTTGTTGCCGTTAAATGACAACACACCCATGACACCAAAGGTGCCGAGAGCTTTGCCTTCGTAGGTTGAACCGAGGGCTTCGGCGGCATCTTCGATCAGTGGAATTTCGTAACGACTCAAAATGTCCATGACTTCGCGCATTTTGGCGGGCATACCATAAAGGTGGACAATGACGGCTGCTTTTGGTTTTTTACCTTTTGCCAGGCGGTCTTTGATGGCGGTCTCGAGGGCCTCTGGGTCAATATTCCAAGTGTCTTTTTCGCTGTCTACAAAAACAGGTGTTGCCCCTTGATAAACAATGGGGTTGGCACTGGCAGAAAACGTGAACGAAGAACAAAGCACTTCGTCGCCTGCTTCCACGCCTAAAATAATAAGAGCCAAATGCAGCGCAGCCGTACCCGAACTGAGGGCAGCGGCGTGTTTTGCACCCGTATACTTGGCGAGATCTTGCTCGAAGCCTTCGACGTTTGGCCCTAAAGGGGCAATCCAGTTTGTTCTAAAGGCTTCACTGACGAAATTTTCTTCGGTGCCGCCCATATGAGGCGAGGAAAGATAGACTCGAGCGTTCATAAAGGTAAGGATACACCAGGATGCTGTTAGGTACTGTGAGCGATGAGGGTGAGGGCAGAGGAGAGGGCAAGGGCAGAAAAAGAAGAAACTCAATTCAAACTTTTTCACATTTGCTATTCGTGACAGCATTTTGTAAGAAAATTGTAAGCCAGCACGCCCCATACTGAATGTTGAATGTAACGTCCGGACGCTGCGTTCAAAAAAATTCTAAATAGATGTTTTGCCAACTTCCTTAAGCGTTGAGTGCTTGAAAAAAGTTTATAGCCAAACAATCTAAATTTATGGAGCATTATAGTGATACGTCTTACATTCCGTCGTATTTTTATGGCTGGTTGCATCCTGCCATAAGCAGGATGCAACCAGGAGCTAACCACTCCTGCGTACAACATCCTAGACCAAGGTAAACCCGTTTCACAGCTTACTGGCCAAGGGCTTAGCGTAAGCCGCCGCCTTAATGCAGGTTTGTCTATACAATCGCTTGACAGCATGTACGTTTACACTTTAGAGAGCAACGACCTAAAAGGTTATCCCTTTGTAACCATCGACTGCACCCGTGCTAGTCAATGATGTCTGGGAACTTGTCACCTCAGTCAAAGGTGATGAATGGGATCCGCTCGATGAAAGCAGCCCTTGGACAACAACCCTTACAGGTGCGACGACAGTTCGTGACACCTTAATCGTCAGTAACGTGGGCTTGTCTTTGCCTATCAAAATGTACCAGACTATAGAAGCAATGGGTGGGTTTGAGGTGTTCAAAGAAATTGTAGCGGTTGATTTGCAGACCTTTGTCTTGCGCGATAGCCAAGACCGTTTGTGGAATATAGACAACCAGCAACTGCTTACGGTGGAAGAACTGAGCATTGTTACAAAGACCTACGAAGAAATTTTTACGGCGAACAACAACCCTGAAGTTGCTGCGCAGATGGCAGAAGAGTGGGAAGAGTTTCTTGCTGAAGATGAAACTGAAGGTGCTGACCCTGAAGGTGTTGAACCCGAGCCTGTCCTGACGAATATCAAATCTTTCAGTGGAACATCTCAGAGCATCCGTGAGTTTGCATCAGCAGAAGGTACGCTGGATTTGAAGAAGGTAAAGAGTTATGTGGAAGGTCAAAATGCCGCACGGAGAAGTGGTAGCCTGAAGGCACATGAAGGGCAAGCAAATCTGGTCTATCCAGACAAAGACATAAATTGTTTTTTATTCTGGTGCCAACAACTAAGAACAGGAACGTTACCATTAGCTAATAACGTACAGCGTGGAGCTTATGCTCAATCGGGTAAAGAGTTTAGTCGAAACGGCCAAAGTTTTGATTTTGTTTATTAGACGTTATCGGAAATAAAGAATTAAACTAAATGGATGTTGCGTTACGAAGAGGTGCGACGAGACAAGCGAAAGTTTTTAGCTTTAACGAGCTTAACAGACAAGGAGTTCAAGGATGTCTTGCCCCATTTTGCACAG
>JBOFGY010000320.1:0-13798 GCA_051649365.1 Trueperaceae bacterium | reverse complement strand
AACACTTACCTCCAACACTTTACCAACCATAATTTTTACACATCAACCTTTGAGCGACGTAGCCACAAAAGGCAATCGTTTATTCGACCCTATCCCCCACTATCTCACACCCGCCAATGCCGACAAAGCCAGAGTAAGTATTGAAGCATCTGGAAACGTTAAACTTATAATCAACGGGCATACTCATTGGAATCATCTCGAGAGGGTAAACGGGATTCCGTATGTCACGTTAACCGCGGTGACACCGCTTGTATTTAGCGAAAAACAAACAGAGGGCTACTCTGTGTTAACAGCGAACGAAACCACAATTCATATCAACGTTCATGGACGTGAAAGTATGGAGATTACTCTAAACAGGTAGCCCACTCGAAAATCAGGAAAACGGGCGAGAAACTCGAGCTATACTTCACTCAAGAGGTGTCTTATGAATTTAACAGCACGAGAAATCTACAACCAGATTGCCCCCAAACTTTCTTTAACGGAACGTTTACGCCTAGCCTCTCTTCTGTTAGAAAATCTTAATCAGCAAAATATTAGCGTGATTAATGATAGCAGTACATGGACAGAAGAAGATATCGAAGATATAACTAGGTTATCTATAGATTACGCCCATCAAAGTTATCCTGAAGGCAAGTAATTATGCTCTTGAAACCTGGAGATGTCGTTACAGCCACCTTTGCTGGGGCTGTGGAAACAAAACGTCGCCCGGCAGTTGTTTTGTCCTCTGAAACCTATCATACATTACGTCCCGATGTTATTGCAGGACTCATCACAACGCAAACACATAAGCTCATAGCAACAGACTATGTTTTACAAGATTGGCAAGAAGCTGGTTTGCGTGAAGCGTCTATTTTTCGCAGCTATATCGTGACGTTAGTACCCACAACACATATCCATCGTATAGGGTATCTAACAAAACAAGACTGGCACGGGATTTGTGAACGTATGCGCTTATCCCTTGCCCCCTTTGATAATATTAATAATCAACCATGAAAGTCCGTGTCGCATCCGCAGGTACAGGCAAAACCACGAGTTTGGTTCTGCGTTATTTAGAACTTATCCGTAGTGGTACACCCTTAAGGCGCATTGCTGGTGTCACGTTTACGCGAGCCGCTGCCGACGAGTTGCGTCAACGTGTAGGCGCAGGGATTCTCGAGCTATTAACAAAAGGGAATTATCTTCATCACAGTTTAGATATAGCGCAACGTCCTCTATTTGAAGAAGCCTTGCGCGAACTTGACGGTGCTACCCTCACGACCATTCATGGCTTTATGATTGAATCGTTGCGCCTCGTTGCACCAATGATGGGTTTAGACCCTGATTTCTCTGTGCTTGGTGAATGGGAAGCCCAAGCGATGTTTGAAGAAGAGCTGCGCTCGGTGTTGTATTTAGCGAGCGCAGCTACGCACGGATTGTACAATGCGAAAACACTTTTAGGTGATGACGCTGAGAGCTTGGTTATTAGTATTTTTCAGCAACGCTCCTTAACACAAACGTTTGAAAGTGATGATTCGCCCGTCAATCTTGCTTTGCAAAAACTTTTTGATGCTGCATACAGAAAGTTTGAAGTGCGTTTAGGCGCGAGCCTCTTACCACCAAGTGAAGTCGAACGGCGTGCGCTTAAAATGATTCGCAACCAAAACGCTGTCGAGCGGTTGATCTCACGTTACAAAATAGTCCTCGTGGACGAATTCCAAGATGTCAACCCTTTGCAAGGCGCGTATTTTGAAGCCCTCGAGACAGCAGGGCTTGCCACCGAAGTTGTAGGCGACCCCAAACAATCCATCTACGGCTTTCGTAATGCGGATGTAGAAGTGTTCCGCCGTGCGTTGGCACGTGGTGAAAAGCTCGAGCCTCTCACGCACACACGCAGACACGCCAAGGTGGTCTCGAGATTTCTCAATCACATGACGAACTCACTTGCTGCCAACAATAGGGGCTTCGGCACCCAAGAGGCACCCGTTGTAGAAACAAAAGGCGAACAAGAAAACACCCAAGGCCGCGTCGAGCTTCACTGGATTGTCGGCGATGAACCTATTGCAAACTTGAGAACGATGGAGGCAAACGTTTTAGCCGAACGTTTGAAATACTTGCACGATGAGGGTTACAGCTTTAATGATATGGCTGTTCTAGCGCGTTCCTATGCCGGGCTCGCGCAAGTCGAGGAGGCACTCTTAGCAAAAGGTTTGCCTTATGTTTTACTGCAAGGGCGCGGTTACTATGACCGCACCGAAGTCCGCGACGTGTACCACGCGCTGCGTGTAGGCATCGAAGCAAGTGGGCTCAGCTTTGCAGCGTGGCTGCGCGGCCCATTTGTACAACTCGATTTTCTTAGTGTGGATGAAATTTTGAAAGCAGCACACCCTTTAGAAATACTTAAGGAAAAACACCGCAACATTTGGGAGAGACTCGAGCAAACCCGTCAACACGTGCGTGGTACTCCGCTCGCCGCCCTTAAGTTTTTAATCCGTGAGCCTTTTATTGAGGGCAAACGCTATGTAGATTTTTTAGAAACACGTGCTAGAGAAAATGTTGATGCACTTTTATTCACCGTAGCCGAGCAGCCACCCGGTGACATTGAGTTACTCCTTGACAGGCTCGAGCAACTCTCTCGCCAAACGGACGCTGGCGACGTTCCACAAAGTGGCGAAGGCATCGAGCTATTAACGGTGCATAAATCGAAGGGGCTCGAGTGGAACGTCGCGGCAGTGTTTGACCTAGGTCGCAAACTTGCAGACAGCCCACAAGCCGTTTATATTCACGACAGCAACATTGTTCACAAAGACACCTCGAGTTTTGAAGAGGCTAGAACATACATCCGCCAGCGCGAAGAAGAAGAAAGCTACCGTCTACTCTACGTCGCCGCCAGCCGCGCCAGAGACATTTTAGTCATGACGGGCAGCGCAAAAGGCAACAAAGCCGACGGCTGGATCACTGCCCTCGAGACCATGAAACTAGGTCCAAGCAGTAAGCCCTACTCGAGACCTGAGTTTATTTTACAAACTCACCTATATCAACCTATTCCACAACCTTCAACCTTCAACCTTCAACCTTCAACCTCTGACATCGCCCCCTGGATTGACAAACGCTTCCACCACCACGACCACCCACCCGTTAGCTCTCCCTCTCGCTTAAAACAAGAATCTTACGAAGACTTAGAACCTCTTCCGTTTTCCGACCCCGACGAAGGCGAGCGTTTGCCGGGACGCAGCACGACGGTGGGAACGCTCGTTCACTATGCAATTAGCCAGAATTGGAACTCGAGCAATCCTATTCATGTAGAAAACTTGCGGGCGCAAGAAGTGATGTTTCCGTTTACACCAGATGAACAGCAAGATATTTTGGTAGAAGTTAAGGAGTTAGTCAGCAATTACGAAAGTTTGTTAGGTTCTAAGCTTCCAGGCTTGGGGCAACGTAGTCACGATTTTCCTGAATTACCAATGGCCATACCTGTAGGTAAAACTGTGTGGCAAGGCATTATTGACAGACTTTATTGCGCAAACGGGCAATGGATTTTAGAAGATTACAAAACTGACCAGGAGATAAAACCTGAACATTATTATTTTCAACTTGCTGTGTATTTACAAGCTATTCGTGAAGTGCGCGGAGTTACACCAAAGGTACAACTTATTTTTTTGAGATTTAAGGAAGTTGTGGTGATTGAAGAAAGTGTATTGGAAGAAACTTATAAGGAAGTTTTGGCTGACCAATCTCCATAAACCTTAACACTTTGATACACTTGCACAAGTTACTCGATATGTTGTACATTAAATTTTAAGGTAATTCAGCAGAGGTGAATCATGCCAAGTACCAAAACGGGTATTGAGTGGACAGATAAAACTTGGAATCCAACCACAGGTTGTAACAAAGTCAGTCCTGGTTGTAAACATTGCTACGCCGAAACATTGACCAAACGCTTTTCTTCTACCTTCACAAACGGCTTCAAATTTACGCTTCACTCTGACCGATTAGAAGAACCTAAACGATGGAAGCAACCAAGTCGCATTTTTGTTAATTCAATGAGCGACTTGTTCCATGAGAAAATGCCTATTTCGTTCTTAAACCAAGTTTTTGCAACAATGGAAGCCTGTCCACAACACACATTTCAAGTGCTTACTAAACGTCACGAAAGAATGCTCGAGCTAGCTCCACTTTTGAATTGGGCTGATAACATTTGGCTGGGTGTTTCAGTAGAAAATCAAAACTATGTTCACCGCGTTGATTACTTAAGACAAGTACCTGCTAAGGTTCGCTTTCTTTCTTGTGAGCCACTTTTGGGAGCACTCGAGCTAAACCTAGAAGGCATTCATTGGGTTATTACTGGTGGTGAATCAGGAATGAAGCATCGCCCTATTGAAGAAGATTGGGTTCGCTCGATTCGTGACCAATGTAAAGAGGCAAAGGTTGCTTTTTTTCATAAACAATGGGGTGGAGCTAGACCCAAAACTAAGGGAAGATTACTTGATGGCAGAACTTGGGATGAGTTTCCCGTGTTCAAAAAATCTAAAGTTCTAAAAAAGGGTTCCTTGGTTGCCAGTTTGTAGATTTTTGAGAACAGATTCAGCAATCCTAAGAGCAACAGGTTCACCCCTATCACTTTTTACAGCAAATACAAGAGCATGTAAAGCAACATTTCTGCTATTTCGTGCAATAAGGAATTGCTGTGCGTGTACAAAGCCAACCTGATTGAGACGTTCTATGTAAAAGTCAGTAAAAGCCTCAAAACGTTTCGTATCCGTGGGATATTCACCCTTTTCAAGTTTTTCTAAAATTTTTCTCCACTCATCTGTTCCATAAAATTTAGTGATCTTGTCGTGCATTGCAATATCGTGAACATTCCGATTTACACCACTACTTGAGATTAATAAAAAGAGGTCAGCTTTTGTCCGCTGTGAAATCAACTCCACTGTTGACCACTCTAACTCGAGTCCCTCTGGGTCTAAGAAGAAAAGGGTTGGTGAGCGATCAGGAATCTTTTCAAGTATTTTCCTTGCAACACTATTGAAATCATCATTGAAAAGACTTACTTGTTTTACATATTGATGTGCCTCAACTGTACGTGAGAGAAAATGATACGTTTGCCTATCTTGCTCTATAAAAAAGTATTTTGTAAAGGGTGGGTTAGAATTTAGAGCAATTAGTGGTGATCCTTGACACTTTTTACCTTCAATATCATTAATGCCTGGGCCTGCGAAACCATCAACGTAATGAGTGTTAAAAGCTTTTTGAGTTGCTTTTTTGAAAGCTGGAATATAGTTCTCAAGAAATTCCAGCTTATCTGCTGTCCAGACATGACCTTTCCTAAACAAAGTCTGCTCCTTCCTTTTGCTTTGCTTCATCCTATAAAGTTTTATGAATGTGGGTATAGGGTTAATTTCACAATAGACTTCAAACCTTCCCTACATTAGACTGAACACACTCAACCTATTGGAGGCTTTACATGCTCACGACCCTCGAGCTAGCGAATTACCGTAACCTTAAAAGGCAACCCTGGCAATTTTGCCCACGCTGCTTCAGCCGTCACCACACTCATACTTTTCGACTCTGCCAAAGCTAAACATGCACTGTCTCCAAGCGAAAGATTATAAGGTTTACGCCTAGCGTAGTAATAAGCTGCTAAGTCGGATTGCTGAATATCAAAGGGTACGACCTCGAGCAATTCTGCTAAATTTGCTAAGGCTTCATCAACTTGATTATTTGTAAACGCTCCCTTACCAATGAGCTTACCTTTAATCTCAGTGCGATTCACACTCGAGAGAAATAATCCACCCTTAAGTAAAAGTCGTTCAACCTGCTTATAGCCTGCTTCATGCTGCAAATAGGCAATGAGTGCGCTCGAGTCTATTACCATTCCTTGCGCTCTGCTTCTTCACGACGTTCATCTAAAAGTTCTTGCGTAAGACTATGCCCATCTTTTGTTGCAAATGAACCAGAAAGTTTTTTGACAAGTACAGCACGTGTTGTAAGCCTAACTTCACCGTTATCCACAATAAAGGTGACCTTGTCTCCCTCTCTGATACCGAGCGTTTTTCTAACTTCTTTAGGTATAACAACACGGCCATTTTCTCCGAGTTCCATTGTTTTGCTAAAACGCTCCATAACTGTCAGTTTAGCATATATCTGTCACTTTTTAGATGCACTGACAAATAGACATAAAAATTCAAATCAAGTTAGACTGAGTACATTAAATCTAGCGGAGGTAACACGTGCTAACGATTATCGAAAAAATATTATTCCTTGTTTTAACAGGGGTTTGTGGTTACTACGCTTACCAAGGCTTCAAGCAAATCTTCGACGCAGTTAAACGGGGCGAAAAAGGTTATTACCCTCGCCTCAACGAACTTCCCAAACGCATCACCGATGCCGTTATTAAAACCATGTCTCAAACCACCGTCTTTCGCGCTCGTCCTTGGGTAAGCTTTTTTCACAGTTTTATCTTTTACGGCTTTATGTTTTATCTACTCGTGAATGCTTTTGATGGGCTGCGCGGCTTTATTCCACCGAGTTGGATACCTTGGTCATTTGGTAGCCTTGGCGCGGCTTACCGTTTACTTGCAGATATTCTGACGGTACTCATTCTTGTTGGAGTTGTCTTTTTTGTCGTACGCAGATTTTTAGCAAAAGATAAACGGCTCGAGCAAAACCCCAACACTCTGCTTCATAAAAAAGTGCAAACAGGTAGCATCAAGCGTGACAGCCTCATTGTCGCAATTTTTATCTTTTTGCATGTTGGCTTTAGATTTGTGGGCGAGGGGTTTTTGCTTGCTGCCGAAGGACACCGCGACATCTTTCAACCGTTTGCTTCTCTGTTTGCAGGTGCGGTAGGTTTTGGCGAAAATCGCATGGTGGGTTGGCATGTTGGCTGGTGGGGTGCGCTAGGTTTGATTCTTGTCTTTTTGACTTACTTCCCGAGGTCGAAACACATTCACCTGTTTGCGGCACCCACAAAATTTACTATTGAACGCCGTGATGAAAAAGGTAACGATGTTCCACGTGGCGCACTCGAGTCCATCAACTTTGAAGACGAAAGTGTCACACAATACGGCGCGGCAAAGCTCGAGCATCTGCGCTTCCCACAACTTTTGGACGCATATGCTTGTATTCAGTGCAACCGCTGCACGAACGTGTGCCCAGCAAATCACACGGGCAAAGCCCTCTCGCCCGCCGCTCTTGAAATTAACAAACGCTACGAACTTAACACGATTATTCCTGAATTTTCAAAAGGCGTTGAAAGTCCCAAAGAACTCCTCGGGTTGTTACTGAATGAAGAATCGCTTTGGGCTTGCACGACTTGCGGGGCATGTATGGAAGTTTGTCCTGTCGGTTGCGAACAAATGATTGACATTGTAGACATCCGCCGCGACCAAGTCATGATGAAAGGTGAATTTCCCGCAGAGTTAGCAAATACCTTTAGAAACTTAGAGCGTGCCGGCAATCCCTGGGGGCTTAGTGCGGATAAACGGCTCGAGTGGGCGCAGGGCATGAATGTAAAAACGGTCGAGGATAATCCAGACTTTGAAGTGCTCTTCTGGGTGGGCTGTGCGGGTAGCTATGACCCAGCCGCGCAATCAACCACAAAAGCCATGATTGAAATTCTGAATCATGCGAAGATTAACTATGCTGTCATTGGCAAAGCCGAAAAATGCACGGGCGACCCCGCACGGCGTGCTGGCAACGAATATCTCTATTATCAGCTTGCTACTGAAAATGTCGAAACGCTTAACAGTCTATTGATTGAAGAAACTCTAGACAAAAACAAAAAGAAAAAAGTCGTTACGACTTGTCCGCACTGTTTTAACGCACTGTTTAATGACTATCCACAACTTGGTGGTCATTATGACGTAGTGCATCATACGCAATTTTTAGAGATGCTGATGAAGGAGAATAAACTGCCACCTTTGCAACAGCAAGCTTTGACTTATCATGACCCGTGTTACTTAGGAAGACATAACGATATTTACGACGCACCAAGACATGTCTTGGGAACCATCACCGAAATGCCGCGCAACAAAAATAACAGTTTTTGCTGTGGTGCCGGGGGCGCACAGTTTTGGAAAGAGGAAGAGCCAGGCGAGATGCGCGTGTCTGAAAACCGTTTCCGTGAAGCGGAAGCAACAGGTGCAAAAGTCATTGCGGCAGGTTGCCCGTTTTGCAAAGTGATGTTGAAGTCGAGTGAAAGCGCACAAAAAGAGAATGCACCCGAAATCTTAGATGTGGCACAGCTTGTAGCAGGGAATCTAAAACAGATTGGGGAGAGGCTCGAGTAATCTCTAGCCAGTTATCTTTACAAGCCATAGGGGCACAAACTCTTTTTCTTGTCGTGTCTTCACCGCCACATCTATGATGTCCAGAAACGTAGCTGCCACATTGGGTGAGCGTTGTTCTAAAACTCCAAAGTTTCTAAACATTAACAGTTCACCTTTCGTGTTGGCATTTTCACTTCTTATACTGGAAGCTTTGAGTACAGCCTCGAGCGCGTCCCAATTAAACCCAAAATGTGCAGGCAAACCACAACTCTGATAGAGCGCGTGCACGAGTGTTTCTTTATCAAACACAGGGGCGCGGTCAACGAGCAAGGCAGTATAGCCTGCCTTGCTCAACTCTGTAACGAGAGCGTCCGCAATTCCAGAAACCTCGAGAACACCACCACGAGTGTTATGAAGTTGCTCTAAGATCATCAGCGTACCTGTGTGAAACTATCGTAGTGGTCGGCGGTGTAAAAGGCTACGCCCTCTTCACCTATGACAAGGCGTTGTGGCCCTACCGAGCGCATCCCTGGCGTTCGCACTACGTATTCACGGTAGTAACCACGTGGTTGGTCTGGCAATAAACTTTCGCGGTTACTAAACACCGAGCCGTCATTATCGTGTTCGTCGCGTTCGCCCCTGGCAATGCGGTCGAACACGGGTGCTAAATCTATATCGCCCTCATAAGCAAGATTACCGTCGAGGTCATAGATGTTGACATCGCGCATGACGAGTGAATCATCTCCTGCAACCGTTGACGAGCTTTCACTCGTTGATGGATTGTCATCATTTGACGAAGTGTCTATAGTGGATTCATTCGTGTCATTCGTTTGATTCGTACTACTTGACGACGTTTGGCTCGAGCTTTCTGAAGACGGACTTGATGTGTTTGAGGTTAAGCCTAGCTGGTCACCAAAAAAATAAATCGCAACCGCAGCAACCGCGATAAGAAGAGTACGCCCATTCATTTTCATGATGCTAGACTACAACGAATTCCGATCCAATAATGAATCCTTAATATTTTTTTTGTTTTTCTTGAACTGGTTGCTTTTCTTGGATGATTCGTTTTTCTTGGATGATTTGTTTTTCTTGGGGACGCAACCACATATAACCCACGAGGCTGCCAACTAACGTCAGTAAAGCACCAAAAATAACTTCAGGAATCATGCGGCCTTGATACCAACCCCACACGAAAACAGCCATCAACCCTGTCATAAGCAATGTCACGACAAACGTTACAAAAATACGCATAGTCTTTCCTCTCTTCCTAAACAATGGCCCCCGGGGCAACGACTCCTTATGGCACACCTGTTTATCTAAAAAGCTGGTTTGGGAGATAGTGTTAGCACGATGCAAAGAAAACACAAAACAAGCCAGTTACTAGACGCCTTATATATTAAGGTATTTTAGTGTATTAGTCAATGTGACTTAGTGTGATATTCTTCATTCATTATGACTAAGTTTAAATCAGGTGTAAAACGCTCGAGCAAGAGCAAATCTGTAGCAAAGCCACCTGTAGATATGCTCGAGGACTTACCCGCAGGCCCCCTCTGGGCGCAACGTCTTAAAGAACGGCGCATGACACTCGGCAAATCTCAAGAGGACTTAGCTGCACAAAGTCAGAACGTTTTGAATCAAACCGTGATTAGTCGCCTCGAGCGCGGTCTTCATCAACCCCTCGAGACACTTTCACTGCGCGAGTTGTTGGCGTATCTCAGTGTCTTAGAACTTCATCTGGCCGACCTTATCAAACTTACGGGGCTTGAGTTCCCCTTTGAATCTTTAGAACAGGCTGATACTTTAGAACAAGTCAAACGCTTTCAAGTGCAACCGAAATGGCAACGCTTTAAGGTGCAAGGCACTGTTTCGGCGGGTAAGGCTTCGGGCCATGATACGAATGATGACGAAATTGTGATTCCGAGAGAACATCTCGTTAAGAAAGGTGCTGATCCTAAATTTGTGCGGGTTTATCTCGTCAATGGCGACTGTATGATTTCAGAAGAAGCACGGCGCAGTCACAAAAATATTGCACCAGGCGACTACGTTGCGGTAGACACAAAGAACAAAGCAAAACCTGGCGATGTCGTGGTGGCTTGGTGGGCGGATGAAGAGAAGCTTGTCATCAAACGCTTTAAGATTGAAGAAGAACAGGTGATTTTATATCCGACGAGTCCAGCACACCCACCGTTAGTTTTACAACACGAAGATGACGCAAAAATTTTAGGACGTGTGGTTTGGCGTGGGGGTTAGTTTATTCACTACGTCAAGCATTGAAAGTGATTCTAAACCATACGCTTCTCGGCACTTAGTAACATGTTCTAAAATCTTTTTCAAGAAACCCAAATTCTCTTCTTGCTGAAGTCCCATATTGTGCGGATGCCACCATAGATGATAAATCTTTTTCTCCTGGGCTGCCCTCGTAATACCTTGACAAATACGGTGCAAGCGCAAGGCTTCCAAAGATGCAAGCTTTGGACTGTAAGGACGCAAAAAGCGGCTCGAGGGAATATTGTAAAGGCCATTGCTTAGTTTTATTTTGTCCCACTCGCCCAAACTATGGCTGGTCAGTGGCACGTAGGTATCGAGCAGACGACCTGCTCGTTTCGGGAGGCTGTGCTCGTTGGTAGCAGCCGCACTATAAAACCAACTTGGCTCATTGTCGCGGTAAATGGTCACGCCAGACTCGAGTAAAATCTTGACATAATCAGGATTAACTTGATTGCGCGGAAAGATAATCGAACGAATATCTATAGTCCAGGCTTTGGCAATAGCAATCGCACTGTGCAAATCGTCACGAAAGGCTTCGGCGGTTTGCCCAGCTTCTAAGCAATAGTAATGGGAGAAGGTGTGCGTGCTTATCTCTTGTTTGGGTGTGTTTTTAATCTGCTCAATAAGGCTTGGAGCATAATGCAAGGGGTCATCTTGTTCATTATTCCCAATCACTTCTTGGTACGGGTCGTATTTTTTATCTGTATAGTCTGGTTTTACCAGCGGATAAAAACTTAGCAGTTCTTCTTTTGAACGAGCAAATAAAAACCCCACCGTCGCCCAGGTTGCTGCAATATCGAATTGTTCAAAAAGTCGCAGCATTTTAGGTACTGCCGTGCGTGCGCCTTGAAGATTGGCGGTATAGGCACCTTGAAGCGGAAACTGGTCACGCACACCCCAATGCAACTCGAAATCGAGGGAAACAACAAACGCGCCTGTTAACTTTTGATTCACCAAAGCATTCTAGCCTAGAACAGCTAGAATGCAAGTGCATTTGTACATGTTCGCAACGCACTCGTCTCGAATCATAATGGTTAGTTATGACTCGAGAGTTTTTAGACACCCTCACACATAATTTCGCACGAAGAAACATTCACTATGACACTGGTTTATCCAGTGCTGAAATAAAAAGAGTTGAAGAAGCGTTTCATTTTATCTTTCCCACTGACCTGAAGGAATTTTTACAAACACTTTTACCCAAGGGGGACAAATTTCCCGATTGGCGCGACCTCGAGTCCAAAGAGCTTAAATCTATGCTCGAGTGGCCCTCAGAAAGCATTTGCCTTGATGTCGAGCAAAATAATTTTTGGCTGGACGCTTGGGGCAAAAAACCAGAAAACTTAGCGGATGCGCTCGAGGTCGCACGAACAGCCATTTCAAACGCCCCAAAACTCATTCCTATTTATGGTCATCGGTATCTACCAAGTCCACCCACAGATGCTGGCAACCCCGTTTTGTCGGTTTATCAAACAGATATTATCTATTAAGGTTATGACCTCACCTTGTATTTGTGCAACGAATTTAAGCTGCCCCTACCCGAGCAATTTGCCCTTCGCATCGAACCCAAACCGCTTCCCTTTTGGAATGAGTTTTTATAAATCTTTCTATAGTTCTTGTAGAGTGATTATGTTTGTTTGCGAGAGTTTTGCTGCAATCTCGGCAAGCCACATTGCAGCATGACAAGCAAAACTTGCTTGGGGAAGACAAGAAATTAATAAAGTGGCTTACCGCTTTTTGGCGAACCGTGCTTGCCGAAACTCTTATTTTAGAGTAGGCTCTATTATGAATTTCTCAAATCACTTTGCCCAGCGCACCACGCGCCTTAAACCCTCCGCTATCCGCGAAATCTTAAAGCTTACTCAGAAATCCAGTGTTATTTCTTTTGCGGGTGGACTCCCTGCACCTGGTCTTTTCCCTGTCGAGCGTATCAAAGAAGCCTCACTCAACGTATTAAGCAAAGACGGAACACAAGCTCTGCAATACAGCACGACGGAAGGTTATTTACCCTTTAGAGAATGGATCGCGGCGCGGCACGAGACAAAGGTTGAGAACGTTCTTGTTACCTGTGGTTCACAGCAAGGGTTGGACATTATTGCCAAACTTTTCTTAAATCCTGGTGACAAAGTCGTGGTAGCCGAACCTACCTATTTGGGTGCAGTGCAGATTTTTGATAGTTACGAAGCGCAGTATCTCGGTATTCCCTGTGATGACGATGGCATGACACTCGAGGGTCTAGAGGCTGCCCTGAAACAAAAACCTAAACTCGTTTACGCCATCCCAAACTTTGACAACCCACGCGGCACGACCATGAGCTTAGAGCGCAGAAAAAAACTCGTTGCACTCGCACAAAAATATAGCGTCCCCATCTATGAAGACGACCCTTACGGTGAGATTCGCTTCGAGGCTGACACCATTCCCTCACTCTACGAACTCGCACCCGAACTCGTGATTTATGGTGGTACCTTCTCAAAGATGGTCGTCCCTGGGTTTCGCTTGGGTTGGATCATCGCACCAACCCAAGTATTAGCGATGGCCTCTAGAGCCAAACAAGCTACCGACCTTCACACTGCAACCTTTACGCAAATGATTGCCTTTGATATTGCTAAAGACAACTTTATGGACGAACAAATCGAGCGTGTTCGTTCTTATTATAGGAAGCAACGTGACCTCATGCTAGGTAGCATTGAGAAATATTTTCCTGAAGACGTTCACTTCACCCGGCCTAAAGGGGGCATGTTCTTGTGGGTGACATTGCCTAAAGATAAAAACGCCCTAGCCTTGCTCGAGGAAGCTGTAAAACGCGATGTTGCCTACGTACCCGGCGAACCCTTCTTTGCCAATGGCGGTGGCAAGAATACCTTGCGCCTCAGTTATTCGATTGCTGCTCCTCAACAAGTGGAAACGGGTATTAAACGGTTGGGTGAGCTGTTTAATGAAGAGGAATGAAAGCTAAGACAGCAGAAGGCAAGGGCTAAAATGCTACAGATTCTTTGTACTAGAAAAACCAGATTGCTTCGCAGTTTCGGCGGTGCTTGGCTTTAGGAAGGGTTTGCACATCCTACACTGTGATCTTCCCCCAAAAAACTGGAGCCAGAGTTAAGTAACTCCATGCGACAATGGAGGCCCTTATGAATAAACGAAAGACTGGAGTTGGTCTGGAAACCTGGCTCATCCGCAAGAATAGTGCAATCAGTAGAGCAAGACACGTCGCCTGAGCAAATCAAAATTAGCCCGTCCATACATCTGCCGCTTGATGAGTTTGAGTTTTGTCACCTGTCCTTCCG
>JBOFGY010000319.1:0-6694 GCA_051649365.1 Trueperaceae bacterium | reverse complement strand
GGGGAATAGCCTCGGGTTTTAATAACCTGTTCCGCGGTAGCCCACAAACATACAAACAAGCGAAAAGCGGTAGGGGAGAGCTGAGCGCGGAGACCGTCCAGACACGCTGTGAGCGTGTCTATGCCCTCTACCCTCTCCGCAACAAGTTCATCTAGCAGTTTGTCATCCAAAGCTGTTTCTGAGCTTCTGAGCATGTTAGGGAGAGGTCGTAACTTGAAGCGTAGATGCTCGTTGTGGACTTGAGTGGGTTCACTCTCGAGAGGTGTGCTAACAACGCGGCTGCTTAAAGCGTCGTGCTGGGGTGGGTGCTTTGGGGACGTCTCGAGCTGTTGCTCGAGCCATCGCTGGGCTGCCAGCGTGCCACTGCGCTGCACAAACCCCTCGTAAATCACGCTCAGGGTCTGCTGCTTGCTCAAAGGCAAAGTGTGAAATTTGTCATAAAATTGTAAAGAAATAGGGACATTGACTGTCCTGGACGGGATTTTTCCCGTTACTCGGATCGGGTGTAACACCGGAGTCTCCTCTCAAAGAGTTGACGAGGGGCCGTCCGAGTCTGTATACTCACGTTAGTTATCTTGTGAGAATTTCAGACTCAGTGCATCTCAATCGTCGCCAAACGATTGGGATGTTCGCTTTTATAGGTTGTGGGGCTACGTCCTGCGTAGCTAACGGTTCATCGTTTGACTCCTTTGTCTAACCTTAACACTCTTGTGTAGGTTACTCAAGCTACCCATTCGGGGATATCCTCGAGGGTTTTGCACACGCTGCGAGTAAAAAGGGATTGACTGCACAATGCCTCAAAAAACTCTTTAGCCCGTTGACAAATGGCGAGATTGATGATGCGCTCGAGCGTGGATTCCTCGAGGTCAAAGGATTCGTGATAGGGGAGATGCGGGGCAATAGCTTCGTAAAGCTCTGATGCTTTGACTTCGGCCAGTGCTTCCCCGTCTTGGTCCCGAAAAAACAAATAGGTGAGGGTGTAGGCCAGAGAGCTCGAGTCGGTTTCGTAGCTTTCTTGAGTTTCTGAAGTATCGGTGGTGTGGTTGATGATGAAGGTGGCGTTGGCTTTAGTGGCCTGGAACATGGTCACATCCTTTTCTAAGATTAGGAGTAGTCTTTTCGTACATGTATCTCTCCTTTCCAATACCATTTGTGGGGTTGAATGGTTTGTAAAATTCTATAGTTTTTAGTTCTCCCATAGATACAGCCAAAGTAGTAAGCATTTGATTTCTGTATCAAAGATAACACTCTAAGGAACAAATTCGTTGGACAAAGGACCGACAAATAAATTAGCTTTTAATGAGTAAAAAACACAGGCTTCAATGCAAGATTCTCAGAATGTCAATAGATTATAGGCTAAACACAATTGTGCTCTTCAGCCAAACCTTAATGAGAGACGACTATGAGGCGATAGAAATACGCGATTACGCCGTTCATTTATAAGCTAGCTGCTAATTGATAAATAATGAAGAGATTGACTAGTCGAGATTTAGTATAGTTGCTTCAAATTCGCTCAATGATATTTCGCTTGATAGTAATTGGCGCGTGTACCCATTTACTCGTTCTAACATAGGCAACATTACGTACTCGGCAGAGGACTGAGGAGCTATTCCGTACTCAATATAAGTAGCTCTTGCTCTATCTAAATGTCCTCCTTTGACTAGCCCATAAACAATTTGTGTTGCCGATATTGCCGGCAACACATACCGATTTTTCCCATGTTTTGTTGACAGCAAATTTCGCTTTAAGCGATTGCCGCCAAGGTCAGCCTGCACAAATGTACTCTGATCATCAAACCCAAGGCTTCTTAACGCCAATTCGGCTGCAAAGGTAGGCGGAATATTATGGTTTTGAACAGAATTATTTCCCATTCTTATGATGGCGTGCGTTGCTTCCTGCAACTCTTCGATGCCGTCTGGCATAACCGCACCATAAGCAGCCGCAAGCGGGTGCCAGTATCTCAATCGTTCGGCAAGACCCTTTGGATAGGCGAATTCTAAGGCACGTGCCTCATCAAACAACGTTTTGAGTTCGGATTCAACCATGGTAATACCGATGTTTGAGTTTTGGAAGGTAAGGGCTAACTCGAGCTTCAGACCAACAAGCAAAACTCTCAAGTCAAACCACTGTGTCTTATAAATTCCGTCGGGCACCAGGTTCACTGTGTTTAGTGCGTTTATAGTTCTTCGTTGCCAGAGGTATGAAGTTCCTGCAAGCCAAAGTCCGGTTGTGGTACCCCATTCGAGCTTATAGCCACCCTCATGCTGCCAAATATCAGTAGCTTTTTGTAATAACTGGATACGCTCCTGACTCGTTTGTGACGTGCGTGGTAATCCTCGGTACTGCACAAGACACTTAGCAGAATTTACAATCCAGGTATGCGTAGCATCTTCATCACGATTGTCTGTGTCGAGGCCGCCTGTCCCTAGTAATAGTTCTGAGCGCATTAACGCACCGTGTACCCCAGCGACCGGATTAGGGTTAAAGACATCTAGGCACTCATTCAAAAGGTCGACAGACTTTTGAGTGTGACCAAGGTAGAAGAGGAGTTCGGCGTATGCCTTCGCTTGGTAAATAACATTCGCTCGGTCTGCTTCATTCTTTTGAAATCCACTTACCAATCCAAGAGCCATTTCATTTTGCCCAGTATTGCTATAGGTGGCAAGGAGTAAACTGTTTGCTAAAGCCAGCGTGTAAGTTGCCCCAACTTTAGACGACCAAAAAATAGCTTGAGATGCTTCTTTCGTACAGTTTTCAAATTGTCGCAAGAAGAAGTAAGCGAGTCCGGTTGAAATGTGAACCATAGCCTGAACTTCTCTGCATAACCACGTTTGCTCTTGCGTTCGCAGCCTATCTTGATAACTTTTGAGCATAGGAAGATAGGTCATAGCAACTAAGTTGTAATCACTATCTTTTTTGTTGAAGTTGGCGATGTCCAAATAAGTGTCAACTGCCACCGCAAAGCCTTCGACTAAAAAATTTTTGCTCTTGTACGCATTATCACAAATACGACGGTAATCATTCCATGTATTACCCCAGCACACGATATTAATCTGTCGCAGAAGTGATAGATCAGATGTGGAGACTTTGAGAAGTTCCAAAAGTTCGTCAGCACTGCTGTGTTGTTTCTGCTCTCGAAACCATAAGTGAAATTCTTCGGGCGACTCGAGATCGGGCAACTCGCCAACCGACATTAGGTCGACATGTTTACAACGGAGGTACAACAGCTTTTTTGCGGATTAGGTCTGCTGGGCTTCTTGTCTTTGGAAAGAGCGAACGCACCGACAAGAAATAGGGAAAGGATTAGAAAAGAAATAATGGCTTTTTTCATAATGCCTCCAGACTTTTGGTTTACTGCAGTTACCTTATAACGTGCCAATTAGCCTGTCAAGTCCGTTTTTAGCGCGTACTATTTCGCTCTCCCCAAACGGAAATTGAATCCCAAGAACCTCGAAAATTGCTATCGTATCGCGCGAATACCCGAGCCGCATCGCAGCTTTGAGCGCAGTTAACGCGCGACCTTTGTCTAGTACATAGGTTTCGTAAAAGATCAGTGCGCCAATCCAAGAAATCACGTATTCAACAGTGTAGAAAGGTTCGCTAATGACGTGCGCATGGTGCCAGCCTAGAGGTTTGAAGTGTTCGTGGCCGGACCAGTCTTCAGGCTGCCCTGACGTAAGCTCTAGGAATTTTGCGTTGATGTCAGGAATCGTAAGTGTCTTGTCCTGCGAGTACAACCAATGCTGCAACCGGTCTAACGATGTTATCTCTCTAACCAAATTAAGTTTATTAACGAGCATTCCAAAACGAAAACGCAGGGCCTCCTTGGTCGTGAACCCAATTTCTTCGAGCACACCGTAACCGAGAAGCTGAAAAGCAGTCGCAGCGAACTCACTAATTTCGTAGGGTGCCCCCTTTTCAAAATAAAGCGTCCCTTCGTTCATGAAACTGTGGTGAACCGCGTGACCAAACTCGTGAAACGCCGTATTTAGTTGAATCAAGTCGCCACTAAGATTGCATGACACGGCCGGTTCATTCACAGTATAAAACGTGCCACAAAAATTATAGGAGGATTTGTTGTTACGGCTTAGCAAATCAAAGTGACCCCTGCCTACCATGCCCCGCACGACTTCGCCGAATTCACGGTCCGAGCTTGCGAATGCTCGTTCTACCAAACCAATGTAGTCTTCTTCCGTCAGCTTTCGCTCCAACTCAGGTGCAGCAATAAGCGCAACGGTATCCCAGGGCATGTAGGAATTGACCTCGAGATAGTCCATCTGTATGTTGGCAAGTGTTTTGTAAGAGTCTGCAAAGATAGATTCAACAGAAGACAACATGGTTAGTGCGTCATCAGGCGTATAGCTGTCACGCTCCTTTTTCTTCCAGCAATACTCTCTATAATCTTTAAGTCCGGATGCCGTAGCGATTTGTCGGCGCAAATCAAGGAGTTTCAGCATGAGGTCTTGTGATTTTGCGGCATCAATTTGTTTGCGCTCTTGAATTTTTAGCCAAATATCCTTGCGCCGGTCCGAGGAAGATTCTTTACCAAGCAGTACACTTGCCGCCATCACATTGAGCGGCCCTTCAAAATCAATCACTTGCTGAGACGCGAGCGTTTGAAATTCATTAGAAAGTAAGCTGATTTTGGTAGATAATTCAATCTCTTCTCGTGAGTTTGTGGTGGCAGAGTTCATGCGCCGCCGAATACGCTCGAGTCGCCCAGAAGTTTTTTTGGCTTGCTGTGCCAGCGTGTTTAGTGAGGAAAAGACCTCCTCAAACTGGGGTACAAATTCCTCGACGATGGTTTTATACCACCCTGTGGCCTGCACCGAAGCGGTGTCCTGATTCTTATGCCATAGCGCATTGAACCAAGCATCATTGAACCGACACTGCAAGTCACTCAATGCAAAAAACCAAGACTCGTCAACCTTTTGCATCGTGAGGTTTCGTAATGTGGTGATTATGCTCTCTAATTCGGTAGATGTTGTTGGTATATTTGGATCAAGGTGAAACTTTCGCATGTTCAGTACGTTATAGCATATGCTCCCATCATCTTGTTGATAGTTTTGGGGTTAAATCACCTGCGCCTAGCACAAACGCACGATGCGTCACCGTGGCACGGTGGCAGCTTTGGGATGTTTGCGGTAGTTGACGGCATTTTTACTCGTGGTCTCAGTGCAGAGATTGTTAGGGGTGGTAAAATAGAAAGTTTAAGTCTTATTGACTACACACAAGAAATTGAACGAATTCTAACTTTTCCGACGCGCGGCGTTCTCGAAAAATTCGCCTACGATGTTGCGTGTGATGTTGGTCTTGATGAAGACAACTACCTGAAATTGTCTTATTACAAAGCTCGGTTCGATAAAAGTACCTTGACAGTAACAAGTTTTTTAGAAGACCGAGTTGACGGGGTGATTTGTGACAGGTGAGGAAACGTTCAAGCAAGTTTGCCTCATGGTAGTGATTCTGATAACGCTAACGATGGTGACGCTCGATTGGTTTCTAACAATTCCCTTCAGCACCTTAGTTGCGGCGGCAGTTCTCTACCCAAAACTGAGAACCAATTGGCTTTATTGGACAGTCATGACTGGAATTTGTGCCGGCTACGTCGTGGCTCGAGGTTTGGCTTCCGAGAACGTATTCTTTTTGTTTGTTTACATTTCGTTAGCTGTTTTGATTGCGCTCTTTTCTGACAATCCCTATCTCTCTTTTCGGCGCAACGCAAGGCTGATCATTGGCATCGTTTTTCTCTTTGCGTCTCTATGGAAGCTAATGTCCCCTGATTTCTTAAGCGGCTCCTTCTTCACTTTTATGTTAATTGCAGATGATCGGCTCGGGCCGTTTGGTGCTGTCGCCACGGCCATATCACTTGAAGATATTGCTACGAACCGAAGCATATTTCCTGTAATGCCAGACATGTCGCATCAACTTATGACTGCTCCTGGTATTCCACTTCTAGCACAAATGTTGACATGGATGACGTTTGCAATTGAATTTCTTGTGGCAATAGTTTTTCTAGTTCCCTTGAAACCTCTATATAAAATACGCGATTATGCATTGTTACTCTTTTTGCTGACAGCGTATGTTTTTGTTCCTGTTCCAGCTTTTGCAATGTCTTTTGCAACCCTTGGATACGCACAAACGGATTCAGCTAGATTTCAATCTATTTACAAGGTCGTCTTTGTTGTTATGCCTCTGACAGCAGCTCGTTACTATTTAGTGTCTTGGGGATAGTGTTTTAAATGAGATCCATGTTTCCTAAAGTAAGGAAGTAAGTAAAACAAAACTTTCACAAGCATAGTATCGTGAATCTTCTCACGTACCCTCTTTATTTCGTCAGATTCTGTCTGGTTTTTTAAGGGCTCGAGCCGTGCAGAAACAGGGGAGACCTCGAGCCCTACCACCCCCTTAAATCTTCCGTCGCCGCTTCGTCTGCTAACTTTGCATAGACTCGAGTGGTCTGAATATTTTCATGCCTCAAATGCGAAGCCACACGCCCTAAATCTTTGGTCTGCGCGTAGTATCTGGTGCCTGCACCGTGCCGCAGTCCATGAAGGTTAAAACCCAACAAAGGAACGAAAAGTGTCACGAGAAGTGCAGGAAAGGCAAGTAGAGCCAGGATTAAGCTGAGGGTGTCGCCTCCCAAATATCCAGGTGCTGAAGGTCAACAAGTTTAGGATCAGTCAGCCCCAGA
>JBOFGY010000318.1:0-10553 GCA_051649365.1 Trueperaceae bacterium | reverse complement strand
AGGTAATTACCAAGTATCAATTAGCCTCTGAACATCTTGAGCAACCAGGCAACAGCGTTTGTCAAAAGAGTTAAACCAACACTTACAACCAGCATAGAAACCCAAGGGATAGAAACCCTGATATTATCGCGCTGGATATGAATGTCACCAGGTAAACGCCCAAACCAACTGAGGGCTTTTGGAAAAACGAGCCACAGCACGCCTATAACAACACAAATAAAACCAACCGTAATAAGAACTCTTGCCACGAACAAAGTTTAGCAAGGCTACTTTACCGTTACTGTTATGAATCGCGCCCTTACCTCAGCACACTTTACCAAGTGTCACCAAGTTGGGATGACCAAATGCTAAGAAGTTGCCGCAACATCACCATGCGCCCAAAGTGATAGGCATTGTGAGCAGCAAGTACGGTGAGTTCATCTTGAATAGTGAAGTCTGGTTTAAGTTGATGTTTCAGTATTTCTTGATTCAGACTCAGGTCTGCTGCTGTTTTCAAATCACTCAACACTTGGCTCACGCAAGCCTGCCAGTTTGCTTCAGAAATTTCGTTTTCGTCTGGAAACGACTCCTTATTGTGTTGGGGCATGGGTGGACGCTCACCACGAATAATCGCTAAAGAATATTTTTGCCAATAGTCGATGTGGTAAAGCTCTTCGTAAAGACTATGGGCACGTTGTTCGGACGAAGCGTTGCTTTATCAACAGGAATGGTCGTCATGATGTTGACAGGTTTAGCAAAGGCGCGGCTCGAGGCTATAACGCCGCCTAACGTGCTCATGCGTACTCCTTTACAAGCTCTTGCAATCGCTTAGCAAGCTTTAACCGCAAGTCATCATACTTTGCCGAATCAAACATCACCTCTGGCGCATAGAGTTCTTCAGATGGATAAAGTCACACAGGATGTATGCGGCGTTCTTCGACACGGATTTGTCAACGCTACGAATCTCTTTTGGATTTTTAATCGCAATTCTTCGTACTTCCCAGTTTCAATAGAAACCTCTGGGCTATTACGTTCTTCAGCAGGATAACGGTCATAGGGAGCTTTACGTCGTTCATCTGTTTCCCAACCATAACGGGCTCTTACATGAGCGTGAAGAAAATGGTCGTGATTGCCGTAAATACTGTAATTCATTCGTAAGGGATTGCATTCATCAAAAACGGCTTGACCAAGCAGGCTCATATCACGTAGAAAAACGAGACGTTGCTCGAGATTTAGGTTTTCAAGGCTAGCCACTAATGGATAAGCAACCAGAACACAATATCCTGCGCAGTAATTGTGAGTCTCCTAAACCAGCAAGACCGCTTTGTGTTTTTGCTAGAAAGACAGGACTTTCCCCTGCGAGCATAACCTTGACTCGCGCTTCTATTCCTAATTGTTTCACTTCTTCCCAAGTCATGGGTGTAGACCTACAAACTCGAGCCCCAAGATCTCTTTCCAACCCATACTGATATTAAGCGCATGAAGCGCGTGACCTGCTGTACCCTTCACTAAATTATCAATCGCGCTCATGACGACGACACGCCCCGTGTCGTTATCTACTTCAAAACCAATATCACAAAAATTCGTGCCGTCCAAAATCTTCGGATCAGGAACGCGGTGAATGCCGCGCTTTGCTGTGACAAGACGAATAAAAGGTTCGTCTGTATAGGTGTCACGGTAGGCAGCTAGCACGTCTTTGTCACTGTAGCCATCAGGCAGGAAAACATGTGCTGTTACCTGAATCCCGCGAATGCGCTCTATTGCTGTTGCAGTTAAGTGAATCGGAAACTTACCAGGCAGTGCTTGCTGAATTTCTGCTTGGTGGCGGTGACCTGTCGCGGCGTAAGTGCGAACAACACCTGCGCGTTCGGGGTGGTGACTGCTATCCCCTGGTTCTGCCCCCGCCGCCGAAGAACCGATTTTTCCTTCTACGATAATGTCACCCCTGGCAGGCACAGCGTTTTTGAGAAGCGGATAAAGACCTAAAATTGTCGCCGTTGCAAGGCAACCTGCACCCGCAATGTGCGTGGCTGTTTTTAATTCTTCGCGGTGAAGCTCGGGGTTGCCGTAGACAAATTTACCAAGCAGGTCTGGGCGGGGGTGGGGTTCGCCGTAATACTTTTCGTAGGTTGCCGCGTCACGCAAACGAAAATCCGCAGCGAGGTCAATCATGCGCGGGGCAAACTTGGAAAATTCATCAAAGCGCGTGGCGGAGTGTTTGTGCGGCAGGGCCAGCACCATCACGTCGGTTTCTTGTAAGTCTTTGATTGAAGTGAATTTTAGTTT
The DNA here is from genome assembly GCA_051649365.1 of Trueperaceae bacterium. Lineage (GTDB taxonomy): Bacteria > Deinococcota > Deinococci > Deinococcales > Trueperaceae > CAVTAE01. Next base: position 8,288 of record JBOFGY010000318.1, on the reverse strand, counting down.
GGTGCGGTTTCGCAAGTTTGGGTGGACAATGGGAACGGGTAAACCTGCGTTGCGCTCTGAGGTAACTTGAACTACTTCCAGGTTTGGATGAGCCAGCGCGAGGCGGAGGAATTCTCCTCCTGCATAACCTGAAGCACCGATAATAGAAATTTTAGTCTTTACTTCCACAAAGGATCACTTTCCAAATGAATACCATTGACTTGAAACCAATGTTTAGCATTTTCATCATCAGAAAAACTTTTAGCTCGACTTAAACCCACACTTAATACTATTGCTGGTTTTTCGCTCATTAAGTCATTAACACGGTCAACAGTCTCTCGATTGAGTAACCATTGACCATCTATTTCTTGGTAAAAGCGCAAATCTGTCACTGGAACACTCAACTTCAATTTCGAGTGGCTAAAAACAGCTCTGAGTTTCTGAAGATCATTTTTTACGTTCACTCTCAATTCCAATGCACTTACACTAATATGACCTAAAGATGCTCTACCCTTCTGCTCTTCTACTATCAAAGTGCTTTTCTCCTGTTGAAGCTCTTCACCAAAAATATCAGTTAAACTTGTTGCTACTGATTTCTCGAGAACATTCCAAAATTCTCTGGGATTTAATTCCTGCTGAAGTTTGGCATTCCGAAGTTTGAAATAGCAATCCTCTACTTCCGGAGGGTTACCTAACATTTGATTCCAGCCAAGCTCAACAATATTACCCAAACCAAATAATTTCATCTGGGAAATATCAAGAACATCACCTTTCCCTACAACTGGACGAATAAAACTATTTGATTGCAAATTCAAACCAGCTATGCAAATTCTTGGGTAATTCATACGAGTTAAATGTGTTATCAAAATATTCATAAATGGTTAATCTCGATTTTACCCCATTTTTGTGCTAAATACTCAGCCACCAAACGGCGATGACATTTTTCAGGGGTAGGCTCACTACACAAAAGTACAGAAGGTACAACAAATAGAGATTTTGAGACTATCTTTTCCACCTGCCGCTTATACATCAAAGCTGAAAACTGCACCTCATAAGTAGTCCAGTCTATTTCTTTTTTTTGATAGGCTTTGAGAATGTCGTCCGTTGGTGCCAAACGTGGTTCATGAACATAGTCTGCATCTAAAATGTTTCGCAAGAAAAATGCTAAATCCTGTTTTTTAGCAAAAGCAGAAAGCTGTGAGGTGTTGTTCAAACGAACATCCACAAGCCTTTTGATGTGATAACGCTCTAGGATGCCGAAGAAGGTTTCAGCACTTTTTCCTGTGAATCCAATCGTATAGATTTGGGCGAACGCCATGCTGTCTTCACCTCCGAAAACAAATGACTTTGTGGTTTTACATCGTTAGCCACAAGCTCTTTTTCGCTTTGTAGTTGCCCATCACGGCGAATATGAGCAATTTCATCAGCGTAAGCTGCATCTTGCTCAATCAGGGAACGCACAATCAGCAAGCGACGGTGACACTCATTCGGGTTTTCTTCACTGCACATAATGGCAACGCGGTAAGCCTCAATGCCCTTTTTAAGACGCTCGAGCCCATCCAAATAAAAATCAGCTTTGGACATTTCGCCATAATCAGCATGACCTTGGGCATCATAAAAACTTTCATCTTTTGGTCTACCACCTAGCTGCTCACCCATTGGTACATACTGAATACCCTGACGCTTTAAGTAGGCTTTAAGATTACTAGCATTAAATTGTGAAAAATGACGCGAGAACGGGCTCGAGCGCACGTCTGCCACAACTTGCACATGATGACGCTTCAACAAATCAACAAAGTGCTCAATTGAATGATTTGAGTGTCCAATCGTAAAAAGCATAACTTAGTTTACCTAATTCACTTTGGGCAACATCGTCATTGAAAATACTTAAATAACCTTCAAAAGAGATGTTAAATTAGGGCAAAAATGCAGTGCCTTGTCTTGAAATTTGCGAACCAAAATAGCTGGAATGCCTGCCCTCTCTGCGCCGCGCACGTCAGCGTTTAGGTTATCACCAATCATCCAAGTTTTCGCACCGTTCACGTACTCGAGCACACACCTAAACATCTCAGGGTGCGGTTTTTCATAGCCAATCAATGCAGAGTTAAATATTTTTTCAACGTGCCCCGATAATCCCAAAACCGTAACTAAAGACTCGAGTTCAGGTACATGATTCGATAAAATAAGATGCTGCCAGCCTCGTTCTGAAAGCTGCCTAAGCGTTGACAGGGTATCATCAAAAAGACTCCAGTTGGATAGCTCGAGATAAGCCTCAGGGAATTCTCTCGTCAACTTCTTGGCAATCTCTAGCTCAACGTGATTGGATGCAAGGGCCAACTCGAGTTGCGGATAAATTCCTTCCCACCATTGGTCTCGATTTTCAATATGGGCGTGTCCTATCTCAGGGGTGTGCCAGTAAAAACCCGACTGCATATAACGACGAATATCTTCAACCGTAGCAGAATAATCGGGCAATTCCCTTAACACCAATTCGTGCAAAACTCCGGCCCACCGCTTTTTATTAAAAGCAAGCGTGTCGTCAAAATCCCAAATCAGATAACCCCGCATGAACTAGCTTGGCACGACGAGCGACGCAGCATACTTGACAACCCTGGAAGGAATATCCACACCCGTCGTCGTCACCGAATTCCTAAACTCCATCGTGTGATTCACTTCTACAACCAGCAACCCCCGCTCAGACTCTACAAGGTCAATCGCAACAACGCCGCCGCCAACAGCTTTCGCAGCATTCAGGGCAATCTCTATAAGGTCATCGTAAAGGGGGCAGTTGCTAGCAGTCGCACCTCGAGCTGTATTGGTAATCCAGTGTTCAGATGTGCGGTAAATCGCCGCAATCACTTCATCACCCACCACAAAGGTGCGAATATCACGCCCTGGTTTTTTAACAAACTCCTGAATGTAAAATACTTTGTGCTGCGGCCCACCTAAAACTTCTTTGTGTTCCAAGACAGCTTCAACTGCGTCACGGTCAGAAAGTTTTGAGACCATTCTGCCCCAAGAACCGACCACAGGCTTCATCACGATGGGGTAACCAAAATCTTCACAGAGTTTTAGAACGGCATCGGTTTCAAAAGCAACACCCGTGCGTGGTGTGGGCACGTTGTATTTTGCGAGCGCAGCATTGGTTGCGAGTTTGTCACCGCAGACTTCAATCACGCTCGGGCGATTGATAACGGTTGCGCCGAAGGCTTCAAAGATACGGGAAAGCTCGAGCCCGCGCGTCTGCGAAACACAGCGTTCAATCACGACATCATAGTTTGACCAGGGCTCGCCCTGCGAAAAATCAACAGCAATATGCGGCGCGTACAGTTGGTCAAACGGAACATTCTCTTTTTCAAAGGCTTCAAAAAGCATCCGTTCTTCAGGGCGAAGGCGGTCATAGACCACTGCGATTCGTAGGGCAGGTTTTGTTAAAGTTGCTGGCATAACTAGAAGAAGCTATCAGTCGTCAGCCGTCAGCCGTCAGCAAAACAAAAGCTGATAGCTGATAGCTGATAGCTGAGGGCTGCCTTTACTCCCCCCAATCCTCATCTTCTTGCGGTGCTTCTTCAAACTTGAGCGGGTTCAGTCCGACGACTTCGATTTCTACGCCATCTTCTGTGACCAAGATTTCGCCAAGCTCGAGCGCGGCTGGGTCTGCTTCTACAATGCCGAAAGGTGTATCAATGGTTTGCATGGTTGTGTGTCCTCCTTGGGAACTTTTAACTCTGTCGCTTATCATTTTATACATTTTAGCTATCAGCTATCAGCCGTCAGCTATCAGTAAAAAAGTCTTAGCTGAAAGCTGTTAGCTGATAGCTGATGGCTTTTTTTCTTCGCCTGGGAATCTCTGATATTTACGGTAATACTCCAATATACTTCCCTCCTTCAATGCTTCAACTAAAAAGTCGGGTGGCGGTGTGAGTTGAAAGGTTTGCGAACCTCGGCGCAGGATGCCTTGGGTGAACTCGAGTTCTACTTCGTCACCATCATTAAGCGCGTCAACGACATCAGCAGCTTCAAACGGCATGATGCCAAGGTTCACGAGATTACGGTAGAAAATTCTTGCGTAGCTTTTAGCGATGATTGCTTTGAGCCCGAGTTTGCGGAGGGCTTCAGGGGCGTATTCGCGTGAAGAACCCAAACCTGTATTTTTTCCGCATACAAGAATATCACCAGGCTTGTAATTCGCAGCAAATTCTTGGCGAAAATGTGCGAAGGCGTAGGTGTGGAATTTATCTTCGCCCACCATAAACGGCGCGTACTTGCCAGGCAAGATGTCATCCGTGTTGATACTGTCACCAAATTTCCAAACTCTAGCCATGATATTTCACCACAGAGACAGTATGAAATTCAGCGAAGCTACAGAGGCACAGAGGAAAAAGAACAAAATCATTTCTGTGTCTTCGTGTCTCTGTGGTTCTTTCCTTAACCATGTTGCACCTCGCGCACTAATGCTTCAGGTGTCGTAATAAACCCAGCCACCGCACTTGCTGCCGCAACTCTTGGTGAAGCCAAATAAATCTCGGCATCGGCTGCGCCCATACGGCCTTTGAAATTGCGGTTACTTGTTGACACGCACACTTCCCCAGGGGCAAGTACGCCCTGATGACGACCCATACACGGGCCACAGCCAGGGGTGCCAATTGTTCCGCCTGCTTGTAAAAGCGTGAGCAAGGTGCCGTCCCTCGTAGCCTCTTCCAATACTTGTGATGAAGCAGGAATAATCAGCAAGCGCGTGTGCGATGCGACTTTGCGGCCCTTCAAAACTGAGGCTGCGTCGTGTAAATCCTCGAGCCTGCCGTTCGTACAAGTGCCGATAAATACCTGGTCAACTTTTTTGTTTGCAAAAGCCGAAACTTCTGAAACATTGTCAACATAAAAAGGTGCAGAGACTCTGGGTGTGAGTGTACGCAAATCAATTTCAACTTCTTTGACATACGTCGCATCACTATCAGGATAAAGCCAAGTGGGAACATCGTACATGTCTAAAATTTCACCTGATGGCACAACAAGACCACATTTTGCTCCTGCTTCAACGGTTAAGTTGGCAAGCGTCATGCGTTCGCCCCTGGTCAACCGTTCAGCACCGTCTAAAAGGTGAATTTCAATGCTCATATACGTTGCGCCATCGGCGGTGAGAACGCGAATCATTTCTAAGGCTGCATCTTTCGCTGTTACGCCAGGGGAGAATGTTCCTTTGAAGGTCACTTTCACAGACTCAGGCACACGGAGCCAAGTACGACCCGACGCAGCAGCGAGAGCAATATCTGTTGCGCCCATGCCAGAACCAAAACACGCAACTGCCCCGTAGGTTGTTGAATGCGAATCTGAACCGAGGACGATGCCGCCAGGTTGCGATAAGCCTTCTTCCATCAACACTTGGTGACAGATACCACGACCTATATCAAACACGCGGCAACCGTGTTTGTTGCCCCATGCGCGGATGTCTTTTTGTGCCGTTGCTACTTCAATATTTGCGGCGGGGGCTACGTGGTCAATGACGATGGAGACGCGCTCGGGGTAGCGTGGGGTAGCGTTCAGTTGCTCGAGCCTTTTGAAAAATGAACCCGCGATGGAATCCACGACCATCACTTGGTCAACGTCTACGATGACGAGTTCACCAGCGTGAACGTCACGACCTGCACGGTGGGATAAAATTTTTTCTGCGAGGGTCAATGACATGTTGTACCTGCTTGCGAATCAAGGGTGGGTCTCAAATGCTTGAGTAATAAAATAGAAACGTTATGAAACTCGAGTCTAAACAAGAGACCCACCCCTACAGTGATGAAATTGGTTTGTATGTTTGTTACGATTTTCATTGTTTAACCTTAACTGCGTTTATTTTTGCTCGAGGGCGCACAGCCGTGCGCCCCTACATTGTTTGGCTTCTGCTAAATCTTTTACCGTGTCCCCTGTGTCCTCTGTGGTGAATAATTTTTTATGCGATGACTTCGACTTGGCTGGCGGCTTCGCGTAATAAATCGTCTACTTGTTCTAACTCTAAATCGCCTTCATCTGCTAGGGCTTTGACTTTTTTGGTTAGAGTGCGTACTTCATCGTCGGTTAAATGCAAGTCTAGTTCTCTGGCTCGTTGTGCGAGTGCGTTCCAACCCGTGAGCTTACTGCCAATCTGCAAACGGCGGTGAACGCCAAAAACCTCTGGCGGAATAATCTCGTAAGAACCTGGATTTAGATAAATGGCTTTGAGGTGCATTCCTGCTTTGTGATTGTAGGCGAAGGCTCCTGTTAGGTAGTTATTGAAAGGTACGTCTACGCCTGTCATTCTGGCAATCATGCGGTCTAGCTCGGGGAGTAGCTCGAGCCTGTATTTCTTCTGTAATCTTTGTGGGTTCGTGGTGAACATGCGAGCCAGAAAACCACCAAGCGGTGTAATCCCGTTACGCTCACCGATACCAAGGATGCTCGTGTCAATATGCGTCGCGCCTGCGCGAACAGCTTCAAAGGCATTTGCTATGGCGCAACCTGTGTCGTTATGGCCGTGAAACTCGATGTCGCAATGAACGACAGCACGAACATCCGCGACAAGTTCACGCACTTGTGTGGGTGTAGCGATACCAACAGTGTCTGCTAAACCTACGCGGTTTACACCCACAGCATCGGCGGCGGCGTAGACGCGGAGCAAATCTTTTTTATCGCTGCGAAACGTATCTTCTGAAGAAAATCGCACATTGCGCCCGTGTGACTTTACATAAGAAATGACTTCCTGACTTTGCGCGATGATGTCTTCAACTTCGCGTCCGTGACTGAAGGCGCGGAGTTCTGAGGACGTGCCAAAAAGTAAATCTACACCGTGAACACCGCATTCGACAGCAACTTTTGCGTCACTCATCACGGCTCTGGTATGCGTCAAAATTTTGGCGTTGAGCCCGAGACCCGCGAGCGTTTCGCAGGCTTTGCGCGATTCTGGTGAGGCGACGGGGGTCGTGACTTCGATAAACTCGACACCAAAAGCGTCGAGTGCCTTGGCAATTTCAATTTTGTCAGCGAGCTTAAAGTTGGCGAGGGCAAACTGTTCGCCCTCACGCAAAGTGGAATCAATGATGTACCAGTCTCGAGGTTGCACGGGGATTACCTTTCGGGGTTTTCAAGGTGTGATTGAGTTATGCTGTAGAGTAGGTATTTCAGCTTTCAGTCATCAGCCATCAGCTTTCAGTTAGAGCCTTCTAACGGCTGAAAGCTGATGGCTATTATTTTCGTTTCAAAACCTTTAACACAACGTCATCGTAGTGTATCGCCCCTTGACTTGTCAAGTATCAGAAATGCCGTCCTGGACGATATTTCTCTTGATTTTCAAAGGCCGTTTTTTAGTAGTGTGAATACAAGCTAAGGAAAGTTTTACAGGAAGCTTTGAAATTAAAGGTTATCACTCACTCTGGATTCGATTCAAAAGTCGCGTGTCTGTCGGTAAAGCCTCGAGCCACTCCCCATTCTCAATTGGAGTTGCAGACTTCAAGCGTTCCAGGTTGGCATAGATGTACACCTACACCTTTTGGTTCATTAGCTGAACCAAAACTTCCTGGCGTGTGTATTCAGGTGGATTGTCGTGAATGGCCTCGAGCTTGTCCAATAAAACGAGAGCAGCATCAATATCCTCGTAAGTAAAAACGTAGCCGTGAACCATGCCGTCACCAGGAACAACAGCAGGATAATTCTTTAGCCCCAAGTCGTAGATGACGTGGTTCTCGAGATAAGCTTTTTCAAATGAACTAATTGAGACTTTCCGTTAGCGAAAGTATGGCGTAAGTTAATCATAGCAAAAGCGATAAACGAAGCCCCGAGGAAGTAAGTGTCTTTGCGGTCAAAACGGATGAGCAGATGACGGAACTTGTCTTGCCAAGCGAAGGAACGCTCGATAATAAAACGGTGCTTGTAGATGTCGTTGTTAAAAAGGCGTTTGGGACCAGGTTTAGGCTTTTTTCGGTTGCGGGTATTTTCTGGGATGTTAGGGATAAGCCCATGATTAAAGCAAACTTTTCGCGCAGCCAGTATGTCAAAACCAGCATCAGCATTGAACAAGGCTCCTTGGAGAACAAGTCCTAGGCGTTTCACAGCCTTGAACGATGTTGCCAGGCTGTCTTTGAGGTTGAACGTGTCATTGTGGTTGCCTGGCAGCAACTGGCAGATGGCGATGATAAAACCACAGGCTTCTGTCAATGGCAATTGATGGCATGTCTTGGCTTTCTTGCGTCCTTGATAGACCACTCTTTCACCCACTTTTTTAGCAAGGGTGCGTGACCCGTCCAGATTGACTTCAGACAAGTCTAGCTCCGCTTGAATGCTCAAGA
>JBOFGY010000317.1:0-2817 GCA_051649365.1 Trueperaceae bacterium | reverse complement strand
AAGGCGGATAGCTTCAACATGTTCAGGATGTCCTGCAAATTTTTGTGCCTGAAAATAGTGCTCACTCGTTTTCCAGTACAGTCTGTCAAGCTCGAAGCCGTGTGCAGAAAAGTTTGAGAAGCAACCGTAGTTGTCTCTGGTGCTGTAAAAATAGATGGGCATGATGGTCTCCTTATTTATTGATGTTCGTAAAGTTCGGCAGGTCTAAAATCTTTTCCCGTCTCGAGCTTCCCTGTTGCCTTTATCAGTCCTGACGCTAAAACTTTGCGCCGAAAAGAATCTTTATTAAGCGGTCTGTCCAAAATCGTTTCGTGAACTTCCTGTAACTGGCGCAGTGTGAATTGTTTGGGCAACAGTTCAAAACCAAGCGGGGCATACTCGAGCTTCCCACGAATGCGCTTTATTGCTGTTGCTAAAATTTCAGCGTGGTCAAAAGCGAGGACGTGTGTTTTCTTGGCCCCGTCTTTTTTTACAGGGTCTTTAACCGTAACAGCATCTTTTTTGTCGTCATAACTCACCTCAAACAGTCCTACGTTTTCTTTCTCTATCATCTTCGTGTACTCGACAAGCGCGTAATACGACACGCTGATAATTCGCATTCTCGGGTCGCGTTTCACGCTACCGAAGGTGTAGAGCTGCTCGAGAAAGACATTTTTTAACTGCCCTTTTTGCTCAAGTACTCTGGTTGCCGCTTCATCTAAAGATTCCTGCATTCCCACAAAACCACCAGGTAGGCTCCAGGCATCTTTGAAGGGGTGCTCGAGGCGTTTGACAAGCAGCACTTTTAGAGCGTTATCGTGAACCGTCAAAATCACGGTGTCCACTGTGACCGAGGGTTTCTCGAAATTGCTCGCGTCGTAGGCGCGTAAAAACTCCTGTTCCTCTTTGCTTATTCGATCTAGTTTGGTATAGGTTCGAAGCTCTTTCATATCTTATCTGCATGCAGCATATATGTAAAATGCATAAAAGTCAAGTGCAAAATCCGAAGAGCAAGGCTTAGTCTTATAGGGAGTTTGGTTGGTTTGGGTATAAGTGGGTATAAAGAAAGTTAAGAAGAAAGCAAAGGTATGGACGCTTCGTTAAAACGTCGTACGATGGCTTCCTTCTATTAGACTGGGAACGACTTTAATACTTGTGTGTTGTTTTTAGGGGGCAAGTTTAACGAGTTTGGCACTTTCTTCCCACAGTTTTTTATTAGCATCCTCATCGTAAGAAATCGGATTGGTTTGTTTGGCTTTGCGTTTATCAAAGTATTTACCCGTTACACCTTCGACCTCTGGACTGGTTGCTAAATAAATCACCGTATCTGCTCCTTCTTCGGGTGAAATAGCCTGAAAGCGTTTGATAAGCCCAAAGGCGAATCCCATGAATCCGCCTACACCACTACCAAATCCCGAATTGACCACACCAGGATGAAGCGCGTTGACAGTTACGCCAGTGTTTGCAAGATGTTTGGCAAGTTCATAGGTAAACATGACGTTAGCGAGTTTGGATTGGTAATAGGCTTTCATGCCACCATAACCTTTTGTGAACTGCAAGTCATCCCAAAAAATTTTACCTGGTGCCTGTGCAGCACTCGAGACATTCACAATCCTCGCTGGCGCACTTGCCTTGAGTAAATCAAGCAGTAAATTCGTCAAGAGAAAATAACCTAGGTGATTAAAAGCAAAGGTGTACTCGAGTCCATCTACAGTTGTTTTGCGCTTATCAAAAAAACCACCTGCATTATTGATAAGTACGTCGAGGCGTGAATATTTTGCCTTGAAGCTAGCCGCAAGTTTGTGAATAGCTGCTTGGCTAGAAAGGTCAGCAAGCATAAACTCGATGTTCTTGTTTCCAGATGTTGTGCGGAGTTCATTCGCTACACTCTCGGTTTTGCTTTTATCTCGTCCAACAATAATGACAGTCGCGCCTTGTTTGGCAATCTCGAGTGCAGCCGCTTTACCAATACCATTGGTTGCACCTGTAATTAAGACCGTTTTACCGTTCATGGTTATTCTCCTTTGAAGAGATGTTCAGTTTCCCAAGCGTCTTTGCTTTGCGTGTGTAATCGCCAATAATGCGCCGCGATTTTATCTGGGTCAAAAGCTGTACCTGCTTTTACAAAACCTGCAACAGTGACAGTAGCCACATGAATATTTGCAGGTTTTAATTCTTCAGCAAGGCTAAAGGCCAAACTGCGGATGCCTGCTTTGCCAATGGCGAGGCTCGAGTACGCTGCACTCGGGTAAAGTGCCAGTCCACCGCCGGTGAAAAGAATGGTGCCACGACCTTGTTTTTTCATGTCAGGGAGAACGAGTCTGGTTGTCTCCAACGCACCTGCCACATTTACCTTGAAATCTTCGATGAGGTCAGTAGAGGAGAGGCTCGAGGGTGCGCCTTGGTGAATTGCGGCGACGTTGTACACCAAAACTTCAGGCGGTGAAAGTGTTTCTGCAACTTGAGTGTAGGCATGGTGCAAGGAACTAAAGTCGGCAGCGTCGGCGGCGAAGCTGTGAATGTGTTCGCCCGATGCGTCTCCTTTGCGTGTTAGCGCAGCAACCTCGAAGCCTTTACTTGCAAATGTTCGTGCGACAGCAGAACCAATACCAGGGCCTGCACCGATAATCATGACGGTTTTCATGTGACCACCTTAAAAGGTTGAATGACGCTTAGGTGTTATCTGACCAACGTAAAACCCTCGAGACTAAAGCTCGAGGGATACAAAACTACGGTCAAGAATTAAGGGCGCGGTGCTGTAATCGTTTGATTTCTAAGCTGTGTGCCACTAATTTCATACCACTGCCCATAAGGATGAACTTCTTAAAAAAATGGAAT
>JBOFGY010000316.1:0-49312 GCA_051649365.1 Trueperaceae bacterium | reverse complement strand
GGAAAAATTGGTTTGGTGCTGGCACCGGATGCACGCGGTGGTTTTCGTAACAGCGAAAGCAAAGAAATTATTATCACCGAGGAACTTTTGTACGGTTATCAAGGTGCGCGTAAAGCCAAAAAACTTCCGGGCAAAAGCGTTCACGACGCAGTGCAGCTTTCTGTGGGGGATTTTTTAATTCACCCTGATCACGGTATTGGGCAATTTATGGGGCTCGAGCCCAGGCAAGTTGTTGGCGTAACGCGTGATTATTTGCTACTCAAATATGGGGGTGCAGGCAAGATTTATCTTCCCGTCGAGCAATTGCCCCTCCTGCGCCGTCATCCTGGTACAACGGATGACCCGCCGCGTCTTTCAACTTTAGGCACTAATGAATGGGCGCGTGCTAGGGAAAAAGCCAGAGTCAGCGCACAAGAACTCGCTATGAAACTGATTCGCACCTACGCGGAGCGACAAGTTTCTAAAGGCGTGTCACTGCCCGACAACCTTGAATGGGACAAACTCATTGATGACAACTGTCCATTTGAATTAACACAAGATCAAGGGCGCGCCGCGGGAGCTGTCTTCAAAGATTTAGCTTCTGAAGTACCGATGGACAGACTCGTTTCAGGTGATGTAGGTTTTGGTAAAACAGAAGTAGCAATTCGCGCCGCGCACCGCGTTGTCGGACACAGCAAACAAGTTGCAATGCTCGTTCCCACAACCATTCTCGCTGCACAGCATTACGAAACCTTTGCCTCACGCTTTAAGGGGTTGCCTGTGAACGTGGCGATGTTGTCACGCTTTACATCAGATAAAGAAGCTCGTGAGATTACAAAGGCTGTGAAAGAAGGTAAGATAGATATTGTCGTCGGCACACACAGACTCCTCAATGAAGGTTTGCAGTTTAAGGATTTAGGACTCGTCATCATTGACGAAGAACACCGCTTTGGTGTGGGGCAAAAAGAAAAACTAAAATCACTCAAAGCTAATCTGGATGTATTGTCTCTCTCGGCTACACCGATTCCCAGAACTCTCTATATGAGCTTGGTTGGTTTACGTGATGTCTCACAAATCATGACACCACCCAGTGGTCGCAAGCCTATTCAAACGGTGTTGCAACCTTATGACCCGATGCTAGCCCGAGAAGCCATCATGTTCGAGCTCGAGCGTGGTGGTAAAACGTTCTATATTCATGACCGCGTTGGTTCGATTGGTTTACGGACACGCGCACTGCAACAACTCGTTCCTGAGGCACGCTTTGGTGTCGCGCACGGTCAAATGAATGCGGACGACCTAGAAGAAATTATGCTCGGTTTTCAAGAAGGTGCCTTTGATGTTTTGGTGGCAACAACCATCGTTGAATCAGGCTTAGATATTGCCGGTGCGAACACGTTGATTATTGAACGCGCCGATAAACTCGGACTCGCACAACTCTATCAACTTCGTGGTCGCGTCGGAAGACGGCAAACCGAGGCGTGGGCGTACCTCTTTTATCCGGGGCGCATCACCGCAACCGCGCAACGCAGACTCTACGCCATTGCAGAACTTAATGACTTGGGCAGTGGTCACCTCTTAGCCGAAAAAGATATGGAAATTCGCGGCGTGGGCAACCTGCTCGGGCCCGAGCAGCACGGCAACATCAGCGCAGTGTCATTAGAGGTCTACACCGAAATGCTCGCTGAGGAGATTGCCAAACTTAAAGGCGAACAAAAACAAGAGCGCAAAGCTGTCGCCATTGATTTGTCTGTAGATGCAAGGTTGTCACCAACTTATATTCGAAATGATGAACTCCGCATTGAGTATTACGGCAGGCTTTCCGAAGCAGAAGGCTTAGCGGAGGTCGTCCGAATTGCCAAACAGTTACGTGAGGAGTTTGGGCCGATGCCTAGCGAGGTCAAAGCCTTTATCGAACTCGTGAAGTTAAGAATCTTAGCGATTGCGAAAGAGGTCTCGAGCATTAAAGAAAGCCTAATAGAAATTCAGCTCGTGTTTGACAAAGCCAGCGAGACCCTAGACTACGATGCCAAAGCTTTGCGTGAACTTCCTTACAGCATTGAGGTGAAAAAATATCCGCCTGGCTTTAGTTTGAAAAAACGTGGTCTGCCTGCAGAGGCACTGCTCGAGGCTATTAGTCGCATTCTTTATTTAGTCGGTTAAGACCAGTACTATGAAGCAATGTCATAACTTGCTCGTACAAGATTTGGTATGACGCAAGGACGAGTCTGCAACATAAAAAACGCAAGACTATTATCTCTAAAACGTTGGTAGGTGTTTGCGTGGGCAAACACCTACGTTAAAGCCGTGGGATGACCAAGCTTACAGATTAAGGAATTGGCGTAAGCCCGAGAGTAAACCTTGGTCCCCTACCTGAGCAAAGGCTGCTTCAAAGCAAAGGGCCGCAAGCAGCAAACTAATAATAAAGAAAATTCGTCTTGTAGCAATACGTCTTGTCATGCAGTCCTCCATGCATTAAATAATAGTATGTGTCATGCTTAAGAAACGCGCAGTGACATTTGCACATCGTTTGCACATACGTAAAATCATCTTCGTTTTTTGCAACCTCAAGCAGGAGTATAGTTATTTCCCAATAGCACATACTTCACGCTCCACCCTAGAGTAGGCTCGAGTGGTTAGAACCATAACTTAGCTAGAATGTGAAAAAAAGGTAGCGGATTGCAGTTTAAGCTCTAATATGTAGTAGTTCAAGAGATCAACAAAAATCGTCTCACAAACAACATTTATAGTAACTGTCAGCCTTTGCTGATGTTGAGTGTTATATTCATTAAATAAGTTAATTTTAGAGTCTTCGATACAGGTGTAAAGAGCTGAGACTCTTAAACCCTTTTTAATGTTTCGAAGCTATAAACTGAAATACTCTATGACCCACTCGGTTCGTTTGGATTTGGTTCTGGCTCATTCGGTTCTGGGTTTGTTTCGGGTAACACTTCTGGTTCTTCTTGGGGTGTGTCGCTATCGTTTTGCAAAAGTCCCCCACCTTCTTCAGCTTCCTCTTCAGCACCAGTTTCAGGAGTCGTTTCCTCTGTAGCTTCTGCCTCTGGGTCTTCAATAGTGATGGTAAGCGTTTCTTCACCTGCAATAAGATAGGGGAAGGTTTCTTGCTGTAACCTCTGCTTGTCGTCTTCTATGGTTGTTTCAATGACCAGGTCTTTCGACTGCACGTTAGCTTCTACGGCCTCGAGCAATTCTCCAAAAGATAAAATGGGCTCGTCGTCTTCGTTGGGGCCTTCGGCTTCGGGTGTGCCTTCGAGTCCACCTCGAAAAACAATCTCGAGTTCTCCTGTGGCACCTTCTGGCAACGCAAGGTTAAAAGTTCTTAAGATGGGTTCGTCCCGGTAAGGTTGCAAGCGCACGTAAGCCTCGAGACGTTCCCCTGGTTTTAGGGTTTTTGTTTTAGCTTCCACGTCTACGATTTCAGCAATGCTTTGTACATCGCTGTAGTTCAGGTTGATTGCAACGCTTTCAATATTGCTGTCCTGATACATATTTTGCGCTAGGATATCTAAGGGCGACGCGGCTAAAGCAGCGGTGCTACTGGCAATGTCATTAGGGTCAGAGATTTGCTCGAGGACGTTTAGAGTTTGACCATCCTTAAAACGAATGTCCCACGCGAGTTCTGTCGTGCCTTCACCAATATACTGACGTGTTTCATCAAAAAGTTGCAGCGTCGCCGCAGCGAGCACGGGCGCGTAGTAGCGTTCGTCATTGACGACTTCAAACTTTTTCGTGAGATTGACACCTTCACTAACAAGCGTGAGCGTAATAGGTAATAACTCGGGCGTACTGCCAAGTGTTCCCGCAACAGCAGCTGGTCGGTCTTGGGTGATGGTGCCAAGCAACGTTTGACCATTATCCGCAAGTTTGAAAGGAACTACAACACTCGGCACAATGTATGAAACAAAAGCAGGCGCGAAGGGAAAAGATACTGCACCTTGCCCTAAGAGTTCGTGACCAAAGGCGAGCAGCGTATCTTCGGTCACTTCAGTTACGGTGCCAACACCTGCAATGGTCACGTCTCCCCTAGCCAGTTGCACACTGATGGCACTGCCTGGCTCGAGCTTGTAACTCGTTTCATCTGGGCGCAACCCACCCGCACCCGAGGTTTGCACGGGCAACGGTGACAAATCACTGCCCCGAAAGAGGGTCTCGAGCTTTGTACTTGCCCGTTCACTAAGACCAGACAAGAGCAAAGGGGTAGACACTGGCACCGATGCACCGAGATCAGCAAGAAGTCTTTCACCGAAGGGTTGAAAGGCTCCTGTGGCCACGCCGCGCATCGTTTCAATAGGTGTAACAAGGGCAAGGCTGTGGTCACTTTCTGGAAAAACCCTCGAGATTGCTCCGAGGAGTGCATCACCATTTTGGCTTGGCAAGTAAACTGGGCTACCACTCATACCTGCGGCAATGCCACCAGTTGACTCGATAAAGGGCCCACTCGCTTTGATGAGCACGAGCGGAAACCCTATCCCAAAATCATATTGAAGGGCTAAGACTTCGATAGGGAATTGCTCGAGTTTATTGCCTGCTCCCGCCGTAACTGCGTAACCTGTTAGACCTGGTGTCACTTGGTCTAAAGGAAACGCCACCGTCTGTGCAAAAGAGACATAATAGAAAAAACTAACAACAAATGAAATAAAAAATCTAGACATAAAGTATGCTAGCGAGTTTCTTTGTTAGAAGAAGTTAAAGAAAGTGACTTATGTTTCCAAAAACCACAATACTAGAGCCTTTCTATTTTCTACCTTCTGCTTTTGGCCTTCCGTTTCAACTTCCATCACCCAATGACTTCTCTATCTACACGTTTTGGCGCAATGAACCTTAGCTCTTGTCCAGGGCACAGTTGTGCAACGAGTGGCAAATCGCGTGGGTCAATGACGGCAGGCTTGGCATAACCGCCTATACTTCCTCTATCTTGCAGTAAAATTATCGGTTGTCCACTTGGTGGCACTTGCACAACACCAGGTGGTGTAGCTTCACTGATGACTTCACCACCTGGCACAGTTCCACCCTCGAGCCTTACCCCCATGCGGTTCAAACTGCCCACAGTAAACGTATGTTTTGCTAAAGCTTCCAAAGCTTCAGGGGTAGCTTGTGGGCCAGCTAAAAGGCGAACTCGAGGCACGTTAGGTAACACGTGAGAGCGTAGGCTAACACTTGTATGTGAGCTAAAGCCCGCTCGAGCTTTCACCAGACGCTGCACACCCAACACGTCCCCTACGTGTAAAGCTCTGCTTATGCCAGCTCCCACATCGGTACTGGCACTGCCCTTGTCTCGCGAGTCCCCCCACCACCGCAAGATAGGCCCGCGCACCTCTCAAGTTAGAGCGGTAAGAAAGACGTTGTCCTTTCTTGACTAACACACTCGTCGCCGATGCTATCTCTTCATTATCAAGAAAACACGTCATACCAAAACCAGTAAGAGCAATCACTGCGTCACGCAGCACTGCTAAAACTGGGCCTCTTAGCGTTAGCTCGAGCAACGCTTCATTCTGTTTATTACCGACACAGGCATTCGCCACGCGAGCAGCTTGCACGTCCAAAACACCCGAGCGGGCCAGTCCAAACCGTGCAGCAAAAAAACGCCCTTCGTCTATCACCAAATCTAAAAGTCCTGGTTCTTTCACACGGAAGAGAGGCAAACTGGGTTGGGGCGGAAGTAACTCGAGGGGTTGTATGTCTAATAGCTGAGGGGCTTTATCGGTCCGTACAAACCTCACCATGTCACCGGGTGCACATAAAATAAGGTTCCTGGCGGTGTGGGTTATAGATGGGCTTGAGAGCAGTACCAAGCAAGTGCCAACCGCCTGGCGTTGGTAAAAAACCGAAGTCTGCGCTACGGCAATCGCCACTGACTTGGTGGGAACACGTTTGCGCAGCGTGGGGTGGCGCGGCAAATATAGCTCATTATCTAAGGTTCCCATAAGCGGTTGCCCTGGTGCAAACCCAAGCATGTACACGAGGTAACTTCGTGCGGCGTGCTTTGCAATCACGTCTGCGATACTGAAGTGCGTTTGTTCTGCCACCCAGTGTAAATCTTCACCGTTATAGTTCACCTCAACACGAATGTCTCAAGTGTTCGAGCTAATCTTAGCGGTTTGCAACTGCGCTTTTACCCAGTCTTTCACCACAGTGCGGCTTTGTTGACGCGTATCAAATTCAATATAAAGATTGATGTAACCTGGCGTTATCTCCGTCACGCCAGGTAAGAGATGCTCGAGCAATGCCTTACAAAGCGCATGAATACGGCGGCTCGCACTCGGTTCAAGATTTTTTGAGAATGGAATATGAAAACCCTCGAGCGTGGTTTTAACCTCAATCTGAGGTTCAACCTATCATGGCTCGAGGGTCACGTTTTCTTTTAGAACTTTTTAGAACGTCTCGTAGGCTCCTAAGTCTGAGCTTCCTGAACGAACGGCTTTGGTAATGTCGTGCTGGGGAGCTTCGGTGCTTTGTTTGTCAATAGCAGGGCTACCCATGTTAAGACGGAAATTGGCACTGCTCGGATTCGTTGATGGGCTTATGAAGCTCGGGTCTTGGCTTGCCATATCAGCATTGGATCCCTCAGGATACGCAGGTACATCACTACCACTATGGAAAAGATTGTTCTTAAAGTGAACATTTGAGGATTCATAGTGCGAGATAGGTTTATTCGAGGGATCAACCGAAAAGATATTCGAGGAAAAATGCACATTTGAGGACTTGCCGATCACAATTTCCGAATCAAGATTCGGGGTGCGTCCATTGCGGTAGAGCGTGTTATTTCGTGCCACCACATTTTGTGAAGAGTAAACATTAATGCCGCGTCCACCGTTGTCGTAGACTAGATTGTTTTCAATCAAGAAAGTTCCTTTGTAGGGGCTCCCGCCGCCACTAATAAAGGTTTGCTCGTTGATAGCGTCATCAATAATAATGCCGTTTCCATCTGTCATTGAACGTTTGGATGGATCCGATGCATTCGAGTACCAGAAGGGAACTTTATTTTCATTTTTGTAAATTGTATTTCTACGAATAAACATCTTTTGACCCGTGCTCGAGTCTATGTCACGGCTTTGGTAAAAGGACACACCACTCGTCGCGTAGGCAGAGTAGTAGCTGTTGTTGTAGACAATATTATCCTCAATACGCACGTAGTCCGAACCATTCGAGGCAATACCCGAGCCTGGGTGATTAAACACTGTGTTATTACGAATAATAAGGTGATGCGGCTTACTGCTGCCCTCAGGATAAGACATGATACCTCCACTATTAAACTTCGTAGTGTTCAGCGCGGCGTTGCTGTCGGTGCCTCGAGCTAACTTGTCAGCTTCATTAAAGGAAAGGTTATTGACATTCCCCTCGACGGTGAAACCTTCAATAATGATATACGGCACGATGGTGCGAATTCCGGCATAGTTATTGTTCACAAAAATACGGGGATTATGTCCAGGCATAGCTTTGTAAGCAATCCAGGCATCAGCGCGACCCGCGCGGTTGATATCAAGTACATTGCTATTGGAATCTTCTTTGGAATAAGTACCATTCATGACGAGAACCGTGTCCCCAGGATTCGTCAAACTGGCAGCTTTTTGTAAGGTTTTAAAGGCAGTACTTTGGCTCAAACCGTTGTTGCTGTCATTGCCACTGCCCGACACGTAATACGCTTTGCCGTTAAGAACAGGTTCATAGTTAGCAAAATCATTTGGATTGTTCGTGGGGGGCACAGGGTTGCTGGGCTCGCTGGGCTCACTAGGTTCAGGTTCACCAGGTTCAGGCTCAGTAGGAGCAGGGTTTGTCGTGGGTTCACACCAAATGTGGGAAAGAATGAGGTTCCGGTCTTTATCGGCTGAACCACCCCAAGCATCGTTAATAAACTTAGTTGAAAGTTTATTTCCCTCTTTTATCGTGATTTGACCAAAAAAGACTTTTTGATAGCTCGTGCTGTCAAAGGATTTGGTGAGAGCTTGCGAACCAACCGTAATTGTCATGGCTGGGGCTTCATCCCCATACAGCTCACTTCGAGCCCAAGCATAAATGTTGTAGGTGCCTGCTTTTAAGTTTTTCCAATTTAGTTCATCACCTGTACGCAAAAACTTATACGCCACGCCATTTAAGGCATCTGCATCGCTGATTTTAGTAGGCAAGCCTTGTGCAGAAATTGTCTCGGCATCCACCTCATTTGTACTTGGTGTAGCTTCGTCAACACCTAACATCATGTCTTTTTGAACCGTATTTGTTGGCTCTACTTCATTTGAGCAACCTGCCAAGACGAGACAAACGGCTAATAAAACTGCAAACCAAACTCTTAGTTGCTTTTGCATTTTTCTCTCCCTAAATTTTCCCCAATTTGACGTAGCTTTGTCCGAAAAACTTGGACTTTTCCCTAATGATCTCTACTATGTTGCTTTTTCTACTATGTTGCTTTTTCTACTATGTTGCTTTTTCACTGAGGCTCTTCCCGAAGCCGTATGAAAATCATTATAGATTCCAAGCAGTGTAAAAAATTTCACAGACCTTTAGGATGATAGAAAGATGAGTTTTATGTACTGAGTATTTGTTGATGACGTAATCTTTGGCTTTTTTCTCATCATAAGCTGAGTTCGACGTTTCCTTGCTCTACCGTACAAAATACAAAAGTCGGTTATGAAAAAACATCTAACATCTTTTGCTTATTCTTTTTCGCAACTTCATTTTGCTACGCAGAAGCTCTGGTAACGTAGCGTCTTGGTAGCTTCACTTGATTCCAATACCATCTTGAATCTTTGCGGTGACCTTTTTAGTTTTGACGGGTACCGAAGGTTTTCAAGATGCCATTTTGGATTTTTCATACATAAGCTTTAAACTCAGCTTTCGTGTGAATATCTCTCCACCATGATTCCGTCCACCTCGAGAGCTTGCCTTACGGCCCTAGCCATAGCAACCGCATTTGGATTATCCCCGTGAATACACAAACTCTGCACCTGTATATCTATCCAGTTACCCTCGAGCGTTTGAATACGTTTTTCTTTGACCATTGTAAGGGCACGTCGCGCAACTTCAGTGGGGTCGTGAAGACTCGAGCCCGCCATACTGCGCGGTGCCAATTGAGCATTGTTTAAGTAAGCACGCTCTGGAAAACCCTCGAGAATTACAGGAATACCGAGGGAGCGCGCCTCTTGCTCGAGGAACGTTCCAGGCAACACCATGAGGGGAAGGGTTGGGGCAAAGTCTCGAGTGGCCTCAGCAATGGCCCTGGCAACTTCGGCTCGTTTCCAAGCATCATTGGACAATGCACCGTGCGCTTTTATGTGATTTAAAGCTAAACCCTGAACTTTTGCAAAACCACTTAAGGCCGAAACTTGGTGAAGCACATCGGCATACATTTCTTCTGGACTTGCTGCGAGCGAACGCCGCCCAAACCCGACTAAATCCTGGTAACTTGGATGCGCTCCTACAGCAACACCCTTACGCTCCGCCAAGTCCAAGGTACACTGGATGGTAAGCGGGTCACCCGCATGAAAACCACAAGCTACATTCACCGTGCTAATAAAATTAAACAGGGCCTCATCACCGAGCGTCCAGGCTCCAAAGGATTCACCCGCATCGGCGTTGAGGTCAATCGTCATGATGTTTGAGTCTAACAAATCGTTGAGATTAACCAACGTAAGAAAAGCCCTTTACCTCAAACGTAAATGGTGAGGACGGTGCTATACTTAGATTATGTCACTTACCATGACACGCTATGAACATATTTAACTTAGCGAGTTAAACATACCTTATATTGCAGATACGAAAACAAAGGTTATTGAACTCGTGCTTAGTTATATATCGAGTGGCTCGAGCCCTGAGGAACTTCATCTTAACTACCCTTATTTATCCTTAGGTCAGATTCATTCTGCACTCGCTTATTATTGGGATCACAAAGACACGCTCGACCAAGACATGGAACAACGCTTGTCCCATGTTAAAGAGTTAAAGCGCACATCACCTGTAGCACCCGTAGTTACTCGTTTGAAAAAGCAGTTAAATACTTAAATGCGCGTTAAAGCTCTACTTTGACCATCATGTTCATAAAGCGATTGTTGTAGGTCTACGTTTACGTCATGTTGATGTCCTCACAGCCTATGAAGGCAATGCACATACCCTAGCAGACTTAGAATTGCTAGACCGTGCTAACGAATTAGAACGTGACGTGTACTCTTTTCGCAAGATGATGATCTCCTTGTGGAAGCAACTCTGCGTCAACAGCAAGGCAGTTCTTTCTTTGGAGTCATTTACGTGCATCAACTACAGCTCACGATTGGGCAATGCATTCATGAGTTAGAGTTTCTTGCCAAATTGGCAAATGAAAACGAGGCTAAGAATCAAGTCATCTTTCTACCTTTGTAAGTATCGTTAGTCTCCGAAGCCCACTTTGAAGCTCGAGCTTTGCCCCTCATGCTGCCCCTCTTTACGCTGCCAGGTACCACCCACACGCTTACTAAGCATCACGTTTTGTTTTGTTTGAGACACGACACTATAACCCATGCGCTGATAATACGCGAGTAAATCCTCACGCACTTCGTCGAGGGTAAGGGTGAGTGTAGAAATATTCGTGCGAATCGCAAGGGCTTCCGTTTTCGTCATCAGCCAACGCCCAAAACCTTGTCCCCTTGCTTCGGGAACAGTGGCTACGCGGTCTACGCGCCAACCATTGCCTTCTTCACGCCACCGTAAGGCGCAGAGCATTTTGCCTTCGGCATTTTCGA
Source organism: Trueperaceae bacterium (assembly GCA_051649365.1). GTDB lineage: Bacteria > Deinococcota > Deinococci > Deinococcales > Trueperaceae > CAVTAE01. The sequence continues at coordinate 38,609 of JBOFGY010000316.1, read as the reverse complement.
GAACGAATGCACCACCACGCTCGAGCCAAGCCGTCAACCCCTCTTCGCTTTCCGCTTTGCCCAAGGCCACATGGTAAAGCTCTAACAACTTGGGAATATCCTTAAATTCTGCCGAGCGCAGATGCGCGGCTTCGTAGGCTGCTCCGGGATGCACAGCAGGATGCGCGGGAAACTCGTGCGGCGTTTCACTTCTGAGTTGTGTCATAACTACCTGGCCTCCAAAACAGAAACGCTTACCGTTAAAGCCCCAAGCCCCTATCGCCTTGTTTGAAGGCAAAATTAATGTCGGTTAAGGTGAGTAAGCGAGTATCGTTTCATGGTTATTGTGCTACCAAAAATCTATGCAGCCTTGAGATTTTATGCAATCTCTTTGTATAGCTATACAAATCTAGCACAACGCCCTAGGGTCGTCAAATGGAAAGGTAAAAGCTAAAAGGCAAAGGCTAAAAATCTTAAAAGCCCTTGCCCTCTGTGCTATCTACCTTATGGTTTTATAAAACGCCCAACGCGAGTTATTCAGCATCAAGTACAAATGAAAATGCTCGTGCGAGTTGGCTTCTGTCAGGTGTCGCAGATGCAGGTGAATACGGTTGCAGACGTAGGTTGATATTAAGTACGTCTTGACCCGCACCAACTGCAACCAAGGATGGATAGATTGCTACAAACTCGTCTTCATCGACTTGAGCATTCCCGTTGAGGTCTTGGTAAGCTCCCACTGCATAATAATCTCCTGGCACTAAATCAAGAAGTTGATACGGTGTTCTAGCTTGTAACTCCGTTATCTCGAGAACTTTGCTTAAATCAGTATCACTTTCATTACATTCGGTATCGAGGCAATAGGCCGCTATCACGTACATACTAATGTCTTCACCGGGTGTGGGCGGTGGAGGTGTACCGCCACCTTCACCACCAAGAGCCTTGGCTGCATCCACCAGTCCAGCACCACACTCTGCTGAAGAGCGACCACACGCCTCATCTGCTAATGGTGTCGAGGCGGCTTTCAGTTTACTTAACAACGCATCAAACGTTAAGGTATTATCCTGAAAGAGCAGGAGCGAGACCAAACCTGCAATATGAGGTGAGGCCATCGAGGTTCCTTGAAAAAACACGTAACCATAATCACCCGCGCTATCTGTACCTATGCTTAGCACACCTGCTGGATAAGCTCTATCACCAACCGTAAAGGATTGACTGGTGTCTCCACCTGGAGCCATCACGTCAATGCCCGTGCCGAAATTCGAGTAGGGCGCACGTTCATTGATGATGTTCGTTGCTCCTACAGTGATTACACCATCACAGTTCGCGGGGAAGCTCGTAGCAACATTTGTATTTTCATTGCCTGCCGCTGCCACAACCATCACTCCTGTTGCAGCTAGTTCAGCAAAGAAGGTGTTTTCACTCTCGGGACAAGGTTCACCTATATCACCGCCCAAGCTCAAATTAATGACTCGAGCTGGAGTTGGGTTGACCGGTACACCTTCAATCTCTAAACCTGCTGCCCAGGCCACACCAGACAAAATATCGTCTAAGCTACCCGTACCATTGACGTCCATAACGCGCACAGGCAGAATCTTTGCACCCCAGTTTACGCCCGCAACGCCTTGAGCATTATTTGTTGTCGCTGCGATGGTTCCTGCTACGTGAGAACCGTGGAATATACCACCTTCTGAAAAGTCGGTGGGGTCATCATCTCGTCCATCGCCGTCGCCACCATTCGTGGCATCACTTATAAAATCGTAGCCAGGCAAGATGGCAGCACTGATGTCAGGGTGAGGAATGATGCCTGAATCCACCACAGCAACAACGACTCCTGAGCCTGCCCCATCTTCAATATCCCAAGCGGCTGGCAGGTTCATGGCTGGGTAGTGCCACTGCGCCCCATAAGCAGAGTCATTGGGAGCTTTGAAGGTATGAAGTTTCCAGTTGGGGTGAGCATCCACGACATCGGGGCGGGCCTCGAGTTCTCGAACAAGCCTGAGCGTCGCGGCTTCATCTAAACCTTCGGTACGGTAAATCCCGCTACCCTTTAAGGCTCCCTCACGCACACGTTGCAGGCGGCTGTTTCCTACCTCGAGCATCTTTAAAGCTTGTGTAGTTATACCCTGTCCACTTTTACTGGGTTCACCCACACTAGATACAAAATGCACGATAACCTCACCGGGAATAACTTCTGCTTTGCCACCCTTGAAGGTGTCATGTACAGTGGCCTTAATGGGGACTGCATCGAGACCTGCCGTGTTGAAGTCTTCTATGTTCAGTGTACCAGGTGCAATCACGATGCCAGAAATCGAACCCGCTCCTGGGTCACCATCATCACCGCCACCATTCGTTACAGAAACTGTCACTATAATTGTCGTCGTGGCAACACCACTCCCACTCGTTCCTTTCACAGTAACTTCGTAAGCACCTGGGCTTACACTGCCTGCCACATTGACATTTAGTGAGCTCTGGGGTGTGGCCGCACGGATAGTTAGGGGTTCAAATGTTCCTGTAATCCCTGCGGTTGATGACTCAAGACTCAACGTCACGATTTCGTCTGACCCGGCTTCAAAACTCGCGGAAATCACCGCGCGACCAAAGCTACCTTGCAACACTGAAACCGAATTCCCAGTTAGGCTAAAGGAGGCTGTGCCGCCACCACAAGCGACAAGGAAAAGCAAATTAACCAAAAATATACCGAAGCGTTGAACACACTTCACGCGCAACCTCCTTAATATCTCGAGAGCAAATTCGAGGTATGAAACTAACATGTACAGAACTTACGCAAGATACTTCAAATCCTACGTTTATCAGCGAGGAACAAGGGGTTCCAACGCCCTTGTTCTGCTTACTGCACCACTTTTGCGTAAGTTCTGATGTACTCGAGACAGTTACGAGCCATCTCGCAGGTAGACCCATTTAGAAAAGAAGCTGACATCTAAGTCAGCTCCCAACTTTTACCTTAAGCTTTCTAGAAAAGCACCCCCTGCTTATTTACGAATGGCATTAGCTTGGGTATAGATAGAATTAATAGTGAACTGTGTTGTATCGTTCGGGCGCGTTGCGGTAAACACGAAGCGGTATTCCCCAGTTATCTTTTCGTAGCATGAAACATCATCTTGTAAGGCGAGTCGTTCAGTAGGAATGGTAAGTCCGCCACCAAGATTGATGGTTCCTAGTGATGTTCCAAACTCGTGAGAAATGTTTACAGATAAGAGCTGCAAATTCTCACTCGGAGCCGCTGCAAAAATCAAACAATCTAGACCCGCGGTATCAAGAACTGATTGTGCAAAAATCTTTATTTCTGGTGCAGGTGTTGGAGTAGGCGTTGGTGTTGAATTATCTTCCGAATCGCTGCTTCCACCACAGGCACCAAGAATCAACATACCGACTATTAGAAATATTCCGTTTGTCCACTTACGCATAAGTGTGTCTCCTCCTACGCTCTACACGCTCTGTGTAAAGCACTCTCACACGTTAACTTATGAACAGTCCTTGCCTCTAAACTCTGGCTACGTTTCTAAACCTCGAGTTTAAGTAATAGTATAGAGCAACCTTTATCCCTCGAGCCTTCCGGTGTAGAAGAAGTTCATGCACTTAATTGAAGAGCCTTTACAGACTACGAGTTTTTCGTGCACAGCCTTCAGCTATTTAGCTCTAAGCATTACATTACTTGCAAGGCGTTTCACAGGCGTTTCACAGCGAGAGAAAAGATTATAACCCACACAATCTCCAAGATAGGTATACTGTCTCCCTATGACGAAACCATCCACAAAAATTACTGCCAAGGGTCTCGAGAAACTTCAAGAAGAACTTCGCTTTCTAAAAGAAGAAAAACGCCAGCAACTCGCCGATTATATGGGTGTAGCGATTGCCGACGGTGATTTGCGTGAAAGTGCTGCTTACGACGAAGCCAGAATGTTACAAAGCCAAAACGAAGCTAGAATTATTGAACTCGAAGAAATTATCAACCGCGCTGTTGTCGTCGAGGGCGATGACACTGCGGCTGGCGCTAGCCTCGGGGCTACACTCGTGCTTAAAAATACGAGTGGTGGAAAAGAGACTTATTACCTTGTTGGCACGCACGAAGCCGATATTTTTGAAAACCGCATTTCCGATGAATCCCCACTAGGGCAACAACTTATGGGCAGAAAAGCTGGCGACAAAGTCTCAATTCCCAGCAAAAAAGGTGTAACAGAGTATACGGTTGAAGAAGTAAAATTCGACTAGGGAGCTAAAAGCTGATAACAACGTAAAATGCCACATTTACGTTTATTTTATCTCACGTTTACATCTCGCTTTGCCTTAACCTTTTGCTTTCCATATCTCTTAAATTCTTTCTACTATAAAGTAAACACCAACACTTGCAATGAGGCAGTAGATAAAAAGACTCACGATAAATAAAAGCCCGTAGATGCTACGGCCTGTTCTGGCTAGGCCGTGTGCAGGGACGAAACCGATTGGACAGAGCACACTAAGGGCCATCGCTCCCAACCAAGAATCTTTTAAGGCTGTTGAAGGTAAGCCTGCCAGATTAAGAAGCGGGGTCATCACCTGGGCAACGGTACTGCCTGTCATGCCCAGACTAAATAAGCCTGCTAACAAAACAACAACTGTGAGAAAAAGCCAGGTCTCGAGCAACCCTGGGGTACGCCAAATGCTGCGTACCCCAATGACGAGAACGCCTGCTCCTAAAAACCCAAGGGCATAAAGCATGGGGTCTAGTTTGACATATTTCAAGGGACGTAAGACTAAGGCAGAGGGCTAAAGGCTAAAACCTTAAAAGCTTTTGCCCTAGCCTTCCTTTTCTCATCATATACCTTAAAATTTATGGTAATATTTTTTATGCTGATTCCTTACCTTACTGGAACGTTGTTACTTTTCGTTGTGATCATTGTTGTGGGGTTAACCCTCACCATCGTGCATGACAAGCTCGAGCAGTTTGTTAAAGGCAACGCAGAGGAACGCAAAATACCCCTCACAAAAACCGTTAGGGCACCCTCCGTTGTTCTCCATACTGGTTATTATGCGCTACCTCCAGCTTCGACCTCAAGGGTCACAGTGTCCATCCAGAAGTATTCACCCCTTACCAAAAGCTCAAAGTCAACCTCTCAGTTGGGTATGGCTCGTCTCGATACACTTTCTACAGATACGACAAGGTACACACCTAAAGAGTACACAGCCAAAGTTGTCAGAGTTAACCTAACCCCTCAAAGCCGCATAGCTTTAACTAAAACAACGACTAAAACAGGTGAAAAGATTGGTGAACACGTCACGGTCTTTTTGCCCAAAGCTGCCTAACCGTTTTAGCTGCTAGAAATTTTATTGAATTTTGCCAAGGTGGGTGTTTCTAAAACCTGAAGGGAGTTTGAGGCCATAGCCGAGCATTCTATCTAGACCAATATGTGTCAGGATTAAAACGCCTCCCAACGTTAGTGCGGATACGTCTAACCACAAACCTAGAGCCACACATAGAGCAGGCAACGTGTAATTGTGAGCGAGGTTGTAGAGCGCAGCACCCACTCGAGCATTCACGGTGTAACCAAGCATCGAAACATCTGGGCTAAGTAACAAGAGTAAAAACAACCACCCATTACCCCCTAGCGCAAACCAAGCATAAACACCAGCCACGAAGAGCGTTAAGCCCTCGAGCCGTTGCAAAAATATCGGCCCCATAAAAAGATTCAATCTTGTCTCAGCTACAGAAGTCATAGTTAATATCCTTTCTCGTTTATTAAAGGCTTACCCTGTTTGCTATAAACACTAACAGTGTAAGCCTTTGACCTTTATTAGTCAAGGCTAACACTGTTTGCCTTATAATATTTGAGATGCCCTATCCAGCCAAAACAACAATAGAAAATATTCTTAAAGAGGCTCTGGTGCTGCTCGAGCAAAACGCTAGTGAGCTTTCGATGCGTAACCTGGCAAAACGCCTTAACATCAAAGCCCCGAGTTTGTACAAATATTTTGCAGATAAAGACGCGCTCGAGCTGGCCCTCGTCGAAAAGGGGTCAGAATTGCTGCGGCTCGATCTAGAGAAAGCCGTCACAAAACGCAACCTCAAAAAAACCTTTCAGGAGGTCTCAAAAACTTATATAACTTTTGCCCGCCAACACCCCGCACTCTACGACCTCATGATGGCAAAGCTGAGTTCACCGACGGGCGCAGGTAAAGCTTTGTGGAATTTTGTAGTGTCCCTGGTTGGTGAACCAACAAAAAAATCGGATGACACGGCGGCAGCTGTGGCATTTTGGTCGTTTTTGCATGGCTATAGTGTGTTAGATCGTTCAGGTATGTTTGGAGCTAGTGGCCCAAGAGGTGGTTTAGAGGTGGGTCTCGAGGCATTTTTGAAAGGACTTTCCGAATAAATATTCAAGGATGGGTTGTTATGTTTATACCTTCTCTAGTGGAAAAGGCTCTCGAGTTAGCAGAACAAAACAATTTTCAAAACTCTTGCTTGCCAGAAGTCGGTCAACTCTTGCGCTTGCTTGTTGCAAGTGCAAAACCTGGCAAGATTGCCGAACTCGGTACGGGTTGTGGTGTAAGTAGTGCCTGGATTGTTAGTGGTTTACAGCCAGAACATCACCTCCTTAGTGTTGATAATAATGCTCTCTTACACGAAGCCGTAACACAACTCTTTGTAGGAGAAACTCGGGCGACGTTCTTACTCGGTGATTGGCACAGTGTGCTGGGGCAAGGTCCTTTTCAATTTATCTTTATAGATATTGCAGAAGCAAAAGATGACAGCTTTAACACAGTGATTGACGCGGTTGTTTCAGGCGGGTTTATTCTTTTAGATGACTTCACACCTTTACATCTGCGCGAAGAGAAAACCGATGCACGGCGTGAACAGTGGCTCAACGACCCGAGGCTTGTCGCTGTGGAACTTCTGACCACACCAACAAGCTCAGTTATTTTAGCGACCAAAACATAAGGTTTGGATGAACCATAAAATATTAGGATTTTGCACATCACTTTCTCTAGGGTTGCAAGCGACTACCATCACGTGGAAACGCTCGTGCAAAACGCACGTTTGAAATACCAAGTAACAACGCGGTAATGCGTTCTGCTCCAATTGCAAAGCCACCATGCGGCGGCATCCCGTGCTTAAACACTTCCAAGTAACCGGCAAAGGCTTCAGGATTCATTTTGCGTTTTTGCAACTCTTCTATGAGCATCGCGTGTTGGTGGACACGTTGCCCACCCGAGGTAACTTCCACACCACGAAAAATCAAGTCGAAACCTCTCGTCAACCCATCTTCGATTGGATACGCATAAAAAGGCCGGGCAGCTTGCGGATAGTTGGTAACAAACACAAAATCACAGTTGTGTTCTTCTTTCGCCCATCTACTAATCAAACGCTCTGCTTCTGGGTCTAAATCCTTGCCACCTGTTTCATAGTTGTATTTTTCTTTCACAAGTTGCCTTGCCTCCATAAGGCGAATCCTTGGAAACTTGATCGTGCTGTCTGGCAACTCTACTTCAAAAATCCCAAGCTCTGCTTGGCAATTCTCACGCACAGTTTCGAGCATCGCTCTAAGCATGGACTCTTCTAAATCCATCACATCTACATCACTTTCAATAAAACCCATTTCTACATCGAGCGATAAATATTCAGATAAGTGGCGGCTCGTGTGCGATTGCTCAGCGCGGTACACAGGTGCGACTTCGTAAACGCGCTCTAAAACACCTACCATAATTTGTTTGTAAAGCTGTGGTGACTGCGCGAGGTAAGCACGTTTGCCGTAGTAATCTACTTCAAAAAGATTGGCACCACCTTCGGCACCAGCAGCCACGAGTTTAGGTGTAAAAATTTCAGTAAAACCTTGTGCGTTTAGAAAACTGCGGAAACCTTTGACGAGTTCAGCTTGTACTTTCATGGCGGCCCTTGCTTTAAGACCACGCAACGAAACATGGCGGTACTCGAGCAAGGTATCAGGATTGGCGTGCCATTCTTCTTTAGGAATTTCAATGGGCGCGGGTTCAGTGGCTTCGGAGATAATCTCGAGCGTTTTGGCGTGTAACTCTAAACCACCTGGAGCTTTTTTTGCCTCGACCACTTTGCCAAACACACGCACACAGCTTTCCCCCATTGGAATATGCGTTTTTTCAAAGACACATTGCACGATGCCCGTTTTATCACGCAACACTAAAAAGTTAATGCCACCTAAATCACGGCGACTATGCACCCAGCCTTGCATCATGACCTCTTGCCCGATATAACCCTTTAATTCGGCTACAAATGTTCGCTGCATACTCAACACGGCTCCAATCAAAAAACCCCGAGCCTAACTCGGGGTTCAAGTCGTCTTTTTCGACGCAAATGCCCCGACTACCAAAAATCCAAATTATCGTCAGGACGAAACATAACTAGATGGGATTGTATCAACGCTGCAGAAGGGGTGTCAACGATTTTACGTGCTGTCTCCCGCAATTTTACTCCACAGTGTAGGAAAATTGTCGCAACAACGAATTCCCAAACGAAACCACCGCCCGCCATTCTCCCCTCGCGGGACGCTGCGGTAACAAAAAATTTTGTGTGAGCCCTTCGTCGCGCTGTTCAATCCAAACCGAATCTGAAGCAGCCTCTTTAGCATTCGGGGCATACCACTGCACTGCGAGCCAACCTTCTTGTGGGACGTTGCGAAGTAACACAGAAAGCTCGAGTTGTCTATTTTTATAGGTGAGGCCGCTCGAGCTACTAATATCAAAGGTTTCGGGAATAGGTTGAATGGGCAGTTCGGGAGGGAGATAAAGAAAGGTACACGAAGGCAGTAAAATGTAAAAAGTAAAAAGTAGAACGTAAAACAATATTGTCTTACGTTTTACGGCTCGCGTCTTACCCAGCATGTCTTTCTTACCCAGCATCTCTAAAGTATACCGTTTACTCTATGAGACTAAACTTATTAAAGAGCCTGCGGTAAGAGCAAAGCAGCAACAAGCGCGAGCGGCGCAGTTTCCGCGCGGAGAATTCTGGCACCAAAACGCACAGCAACTGCACCACGTTCTTTTAGTAACTCAATCTCTTCTTCACTAAAGCCGCCTTCAGGGCCGGTTACAACTGTGATGCTATTGCCAACATCCTGCACGTCTGCTAGTGTCTGCGACGTATAAGGATGTGCAACAACTCCAGGTGAAGAGAGTTGTACATCTTTTAATTTGATGGCTTCACGAACTTCAGGCACAACACTTCTGCCAGATTGTTTACTCGCCTCCTGAGCTACGCGGCGCAAACGCTCGAGCTTATTAGGTGATAATTCTTTGACATCACAATATTTTGTAATGAATGGTTGAATTGCAACCACCCCAAGCTCTGTCGCTTGCCTAACGACATCCACGAGTTTGTCACCCTTTAATAACGCAATACAAAGCGTGATTTTTAATAACGCTTCAATCTCACTTGCTTTAACTTCTTGTAACTGCAACACAACCTGAAACTCATTAACACTCCGAATCGTTCCTGTGGCCTCGAGTCCCCTACCGTCAAAGGCTTTTATCTCCTGGCCGCTTTGAACACGCAGCACTCTAGCCAAATGATGTGCCTCCGAACCCGTGAGCATGACTTCGCCCTGGTTTAAGACAGGTAGGTGGATGCGGTGAACTCTCATAGCGAGGAATGAGGAATGAGGAATGAGAGATGGGACTCTTTCACATCCTTCATTCGTCATTCCTCATTCCCTGTAGTAACGTCCACTCATTCATCGTTTGCTCTACGGTGATGTCAAAAAAATGCGTTACAGCTTCTCTTACTTTGTCCCTTTTGTACGCTTGAATGCCAGTAGTAATAAGCGTACCCTTATTTTTCAACACTCTGGCATAGTGATGAGCGAGCATCACGTGCAGTTCTGCAAACAAATTCCCAACAATAATATCTGTGCTGTGGTCGGGCATGTTTTCTAGAGTGCCTTCAACGAATGTTGCTCTCGAGCCATTCATTTTTTTATTTTCCTCGGCGGTGGCAAGCGTCGCGCGGTCTATATCAATACCGTGTGCAGTTGCGCCTAACAGTTCTGCGGCGATTGCCAAAATACCCGAACCACTGCCGACATCTAAAACCGTTTTACCCGTTAGCTCGAGTTTTTCCAATGCTTCTAAAGCCATTCGTGTTGTTTCGTGATGCCCTGTACCAAAAGCCATGCCAGGGTCTAGCCAGATGACTTTTTGTGGTGCCTCGAGCGTCACCTTAGTATGTGTAGGAGCAACAACCAGTTTTTTCAAATAAATAGGTTGCAGGGTTTCATAGTAGCGCCGAATGTATTGCCCGTCGTCGGTGGTTTCCCAAGAACCTATCAGGGGCAACTCCAAACGTTCTTCAAAATAAGCCATGAGGTCTTCCCCATCTTGCCATATACCTTGGCAACCATGCTCCCAGAGCAGGTCGGCTTGGGGGGACTCGAGGTCTCCTTTGGTTCTGAAGGCTTCACTCACGGGGTTAAGCCTATCAGCAAGTCAGCAAGTCAGCAAGTCAGCTAAAAGCAAGGCGACCTCATACAAAGCGGTTTGCTGAATAGCATTAGAACACCGAAGTCACAGTGCGTGCTTATCAAGCAGAAAGCGCACTAGCGATTTTTCTCGGACGAGGACGCTTGGCGAGATTGGGAAGGAACCGACGCTCGAGATGCCGCTCGTGTGTGAGCGGTTTAGGGTGATTTATAAACTTTGATTTGGATTTTGATTCAAACTTTAGACTTGCGGTGGATACTCGTCATCAGTTTCATTTTGAAAACTTAAATAGTCATAGTCCCAACGTTTGCTGTTACGAATATCATCTAAGGAAAATTTCTCTTCTGAAACCACACTATAGCTTTCTTCTGCGATGTTGATTCCCTCACAAGAGTTTAGGGCTGAAACAAATTTTAGTAAAGCCGCATTGGCCTGTTCAATCACTTCTAAGTTTTCGGCATCTTCCGTTCTGATAGTGGCTTGAACAAAAACCTTGTAATCTTCACCAGGATTCAACTCTTGGTCAGGAAGCAACATTATGTATACACCTGTCACATAATGCCCTATTCCTTCAAAAGCAGATTTGATTTTCTCTCGCACTTTGCTAACTTTGCTAATTCTTTCATTAAAAGCATCAGGGAAAGCTGCTCGATAATAGCGATTTGAAATCCATCTAGCAATCAAGTGCTTTAACTCGTTGTCAACTGTGTATTGTGGAGAATATTTAGCGAGGTGACGACGATCAATACAGAAACGCTCAAAATTCAGACATTCATAAGTTTGCTCTATATCATTAAGTGAGAGCTTAAATTGCAAACGCCGTGTTGTTTTAGCATGAAATGTAGTCGAGTCACTCTTCTCTACTGGTCGAGCTACAAGCAACTCCACTAGAGGCTCTTTTTCAAAACTATGATTATTTACATCGCAATCGTGACCCACAACGATCAAAATATCCTTGTCAGCTTCTACATCATAAGGAATTCGCTTTTCTTTTTGAAGTTCCAAGAACATTGCCAGTGGTATCAGTGAACCCTGAAACCACTGGTTACTTTTTAACTTTTCAATGTCCTCTAGCAAGATGGATTTTCCTTGAGCTTAATCCTCTACAACACGCTTGCCTGTTAAGTGGTCTATTGTTTTCTGGCTATTTTGATTTGCACTAATACTCTTATTTGCTGCTTTCGCCATTTCACGGAAACTGCGAACCCTCGACTCTTGTTGTCCTGATGCTCCTATTAGAGTGCTAATGTGCTTAATAACTTCCTCTTGGTTAATTTTTTCGCGGCCTAGTAGGTCAATAACAGACAGGCCCCCAAAATTTCTACCTTTTTGCAGCTTGCTCAATTTAGTACCAAATTTAGTTTGCACAGTCTCTGCTATAAAAAATAGTTCTTGAAGCCTTTTATAGTTCGAGTCATGAGGTATCGAATCACTATTAATCCAAGCGTAAATTGTTGGCCTTTGAACACCAACTACACTTGCAACCTCACTGATATTCAGGGAGAAAACAGATTGTATTTTTGCCATCATGCTCGCCAAGTTTTCAAACTCAATCTCATCTATATGCTCTGATTGTTTTACATCAACTAAAATCATTGAACTACCCGTTCCCACACTAGGGTCGGGAAGCAAAGTAGCACCACTACCCATAAGGTTCTTGCAAAGTCGAGAGATTCTTTCTATGAGTTCAGTTGCTTGGATGTTTGACGATTTTAGAGGAAAATTAAAAATATTTTTTTCATGTTCCAAATGAGCACTGCCTGAAGCAAGTGCAAGAGTTTTACTTAGCATGGCTGTCTCCTTTGTCAGTTTTAATCAATTGGCAGGGACTTCTGTATATCCCCACTTCGTTAGTGCTTCTTCAGTTACAGCTTTTCTAAATGCAAATTCTATGTGTTGATGTAATTCATACATTTTCTTTGAAATCTCATCTGCCACAAAATTCTGTGGTTCGGTAAGCAAATGTATGTGGTCGAAATCGAGAATACTTACTTCTTCTCCTGGTGACAGTTTCTGAGGAAAATTCAAATGCCCTGGGTCTAAATCTGGAGTTAAAAATATTCCATCCTTTGTTTGCAGGAGTTTGACGTTTAAGACTCCCATTTTAGTGTTTCCAGTCATCTGATGACTTCTTCCTAAAATGTCATCAAACTGCAACTCTCGAGATGACAGTCCAAGAAGACCAGAGTTTAAGTATTCTTCAAAATTTTCGCTAGGATTCTTACGAATCAGATTTACAAACCTTAACCCTAGTCGTTCGTACAAGGCAACTTCAGTTATGTCACTAATATCACTCAGTATATTTTTTAGCCGCTCCACAAAAACATCAAACTTGTCATATGTTGTTGTTTGAAAAACGATACTGTTCGGATTAACCACTACTGCTTCCCTACTATCTTTGCTTAAAAAGGTCCACTGTGGAGTGCTAGCTAGTGTAATTTGAGGATTTATACCTGGATTGAAACTGAACTGCTGTGTTTGGTCAGGACGGAAAATAGGGTAGCCGCTTTTACGAAGTTGTTCCTGTATATCAGGTATGAATTCATCAATTTTAAGAACAGCCGACGTAACCACCTGTGCTAAAGCAAGCACGAGTGGAGCATTAGCTAACTTAAACCGTGTCGTATCCATGTCTATCTTCCTAATTTAGGGTTTAGCATGACTTCCCTTCAAAAAATCTTACACTAAACTTTACATTTTGTCATTAGTAAAATTTCATTAAGGCTTGAATGTACCTCTTAATCAAAATATAATTTTGGGCTAGTGAGAAGCAGGAGCTTACGCAAGGTCATTTTCAGCCTATGAAAGGTACACTGTTTGTGTGAGTTACCATTGAACCGTAAGTCATTGCTTGGCTTTGAATGTTGCAACCTTGGAAGTCAAAGCAATGGCACATTGATCTAGGTTACATGCGTAAGCCCTGACCTATGTGTCAATTCCAAATACGAATCCCCTTCTAAAGTGGCATAATAGAAGGCGCACTTTAGGAGGACTCATGTCAAATAAACCCAACATCCCAAACACCCAAACCGACAACCACGAAACCCTAATCGGCAGCACCAAAGTCAAAACTGGCTTTGCCGAAATGTTCAAAGGCGGGGTCATCATGGACGTGATGAACGTAGAGCAGGCCCAAATTGCCGAAGACGCAGGTGCTACCTCCGTCATGGCCTTGGAGCGCATCCCTGCCGACATCCGCGCCCATGGCGGTGTGGCCAGGATGAGCGACCCTAGCATGATTGAAGAAATTATCAAGACGGTCAGTATTCCAGTAATGGCAAAGGTGCGGATTGGCCACTTTGTCGAGGCGCAAATTTTGCAAGCATTGGGTGTGGATTTTATTGACGAGTCTGAAGTCTTAACCCCCGCCGACGAGGCCTATCACATAGACAAACACGCGTTTAAGGTGCCGTTTGTCTGCGGCTGCACCAACATTGGCGAAGCCCTCCGCAGAATTGCAGAGGGTGCCTCCATGATTCGCACCAAGGGCGAAGCGGGGACAGGCAATGTGGTTGAAGCTGTCCGCCATGCCCGAAGTGTCGTCGGGGCAATTCGCAAAATTAAAGCCATGCTGAGAGAAGAACTTATGACTTATGCTAAGGAAAACGGCGCACCCTATGACCTCGTTGTTTTTATCCATGAAAATGGCAGGCTCCCTGTCGTGAACTTTGCGGCCGGTGGCGTTGCAACCCCCGCTGATGCTGCCCTCATGATGCAACTTGGTATGGATGGTGTGTTTGTAGGTTCGGGCATTTATAAGTCTGCTCCGAATCTTTCCGGCAAAGAGCAGCGTCAGGCTTGGTCAAACCGTGCTAAAGCTATCGTGCAGGCTGTCACACACTACAACAACCCCGATGAACTTGCGAAGGTCTCGAGAAACCTAGGCGAAGCCATGGTCGGTATCAATATTGACCAATTACCTAAGGAAGAACTCTTAGCGGCAAGGGGCTGGTAGATAACCAGTAAGAAGTTAAAGGTTGAAAAGCATGGCACGTTATCAATATCGTGCCATGCTTTTCTCTTTCCTGTTTCCTCATTCCCGGTCCTTCCCTACTAAAGCATGAGGCACATTTTTTCCTTTGCGTTACACTAGCTGCGGAGGTCAGCATGAACCAAGCAACCATTGCAGATATGATGAGTCAAACGAGAGACGTAATTAGCAAGCGTGATGTAGCAACCTTCGAGGCGCATGAAAATAAAGGCGGCTTACAGCAAGCTCTTATCTACACTGCGATTGCTGCTGCGATTGCAGGCATCTTCGGTCTTGATGACGGCTTGCGCGGTTTTGTGAACGGTGTACTCACGACCCTAATAGGATTTTTGACCTTTGTTTATCTCGTGTTTTGGATAGGTAAACAACAAGGCGGCACCGGCACACTCAACCAAGTGGCGTATAGCTTTTCGTTGTATTGGGTGCCATTGTCCATTGTGTTTGGTATTATCACCTTTGTCTTAGTTATTACCATTGTTGGTGTCGCACTTCTTCCCCTTGTCGGAATATTGTTCCTCATTAGTAATATCTATTTCGCATACTTAGCAACCAAAGCCAGCATGAACTTAAGCAACAACAGCAAAATCTGGCTCACCCTGGTGCTAGCAAGCATAGGGCTGTGGCTCATTCAAGCTGTAGTAAGTGGAATTTTAGTCTAAAATTTTCAAAACCTAGCAAGACGTGAAACGTAAAATGTAAAACGCAACAACCTCTTACATTTTAACTACTTACAATCGTCTTATACACATCTTGGAGGTTCGAGCGACGTTCGCTGAAATAGGGCGACTGCTCTTCTGTTTTTTCCATGATGACGAACCCCATGACGTAGCCTGTTTCACGGTCTCGCACCGCAACGAGTTCAATCTCATCACCTTGGAGATAACCGAGCATCTCCAAATGAACTTTAGCTACGTTTTCACGTTTGCCTTTAAGAACGAGTACAAATCTATCGGTTGTACGACGTGGTTGGATGAAGTCAGCGGTAACGTTCCACGACGCGCAGCTCGAGCGTATACGCTGAATGAGCTGTGTTTTGTGCTTAAAATTCGCGTCAATCATTCCGCTAAGTTTAGGCGAAGTGCTTTACATAGAGTAGTGGCAAGACGCACATTACACACAGTAAAAAACAAAGTGTAAAGCACTTAACACGAAGCTTCTCGTTGATAACGATAACACCGTGACTTCTCTCACGTTTATGCTTCTAACCTAAGACATCTATAACATCTATACGTAGGATAAATATACGTAGGACAAACCAAGGAGGAAGAATGGAAGCAAATCCAGAAACACCGCAATTAGAGATACAGCAAGCCATTATGAGTATCGCACTTATGGCTGCACTCGCAGATGGGCAACAAAGCGACATGGAAACAGCACAATTTGCCAAACTCAGCAAAGAATTTAGCGAAGACCTTTTCAGCGATGTTGCCAGCGGCGATATCACGCTCGAGTCTCAAGCTGCGCTACTCACGACACCTGAAAACAAAACACAGGCTCTCGAGCTTGCCATCGCCGTTTGCCATGCCGATGGCACCACGAACGAAGCTGAAACAGAGTTTCTGAACAAACTCCGCAAGGCTCTAGGGTTGGCAAGTGACGCAGCGCAAACCACACAACAACAAGCCAATGATCTCGCAGAAGCTTCGGTGGCTACCCCTGTGGTAGGTGCCAATACCGTGACCGATGGAGCTGACGCTCTAGAGAATCTCATTTTGAGTCATTCGGTGATTGCTGGTGCCTTACAACTTTTACCCCAGGGATTAGCAAATCTAGCCATCCTCCCCGTGCAAATTAAAATGGTCTATCAAATCGCCGAAAAACACGGTCACAAACCAAACCGTGAAAACATCACAGATTTGCTCGCCGTCGTTGGTGTAGGTGTTGCTTCGCAAGTGGTGACGGGTTTAGCACGTGGGCTCTTGCGCGGTGTTGCAGGTCGCTTTCTGGGTGGGGTAGCAGGTGCTGCTACCGATGCAGCCCTGTCCTTTGGCACAACCTTTGCGCTCGGTGGTGTGGCCAGAAAATATTACGAGCAAGATAGAAAAATAAATACAGAAGACCTTAAAAAAGTGTTTGCAGAAAGGCTCGAGCAAGGTAAGGCTCTTTATAGTAAATACTCTGGTCAAGTTAGCAGCAAAGCAAATTCACTGACAAACAGTGATATTACGGCGATGCTGCGCGGGAAATAGAACAGGGCTTACGCATGTGACCTAAGTCAACAGGACAATGCTTTGACTTGCAAGGTTGCAGCCGCCAAATCAAGCCGTTCTTTACGATTTAAAGGTGGCTGACATGCAACTGACATGAAAAGGCGTAACTTCAATAGTTCAATAGTTTGGACATGCCCACATGCGTAAGCCCTGTTGCTTGACATCATCACAAACCCTCTAGCAAAAAAAACGAATGTTACTATGTGTTTTTGTTATGCGTGTTGCGAAGATTGTGAAATTTCGATATTTACGTCCTTGTAACGTTTTTGTGTACATGGTCTTTGTATACATCAAGTTTTACATACATCAGGTAAAGAAACGTAACATAGGCTCGAGCTTAGGTTAAGACTCTACAACTGCACACGGATGAAGCTGAGTGTGGCGTTACAACGATCTTGAGGAGGAAAAAATGAAGTTAAAAAGTCTAGGGTTTGTTTTAGTTTTTCTATTGTTCACGGGTTGTGTCAGTAACACCACGACAGATTTAGGTCTTCCTGCAACAGGGCCAAGTGAAGATTTTGAAAATGGTGAAGATTTTGAAAATGTCGAGCCTCAAGCAACAGGTACGACGTACTACGTATCAGGCACAGGCAATGACACGAACAATGGTTTGAGTGAAACCACGCCGTTCAAAACTCTGCAGAAAGCTGCAAACCTTACCAACCCTGGCGACAGAGTGCTCATCATGAATGGCACCTATAGCGTCCCAGGTCCAAATACGCACGTGCTCGATATTCAGCGTGGTGGCTCTGTGGAGGGTGGCTATATCGAGTACAAAAATTTTTCTGGTCACACCCCCCGCATCAAGGTCTCAGATAATTACACTGGAATTAAAATTACGGCACCTTATATCATTATTGATGGTCTTATTGTCGAAGGTGACAATCCAAATCTTTCTTATGACGAGGCGTACGCATTAGCAATAGGGACAGATGCCGAGGCTGCCCTGTATAACACGAAGTTTAATTCTAGTGGCATCGTTTCTTATCCAGAGAACGGTCGTCAACCTCACCACCTCATTATTCGCAACAACACTGTTTTTAATTTGCCTGGTGCTGGTATTGGTTCGAACGGCTCTGACTACGTGCGGATTGAAAACAATACAGTCTATGACAACAGCTACTACTCTCCTTTTGCGAACAGCGGTATTTCTTTTTACCGAAGTAAGGCTATTGATAGCAGCACCGAAACAAAAATGTATATTCGACGTAATGTAACGTACGGTAATATAAATTTGGTGCCACGTTGGTACTCAAACTCAGATCCTGCCCAACGTAAAATCACGGATGGTAACGGTATTATTGTGGATGAGAGTTATTACACTGAGGATGGTGTAAGCTACGATTATCCAGGAAAATATTTGATTGATAACAACGTTACCTACAATAATGGTGGGCGTGGCATTAACATCTTCACCGCAAAAAATGTAACGATGGGTAATAATACGGTGTACAAAAACGGTGTGTCCAACGATGGTCCAGAAATTATTGTTGGTAACTCTTCAGCCCTTACCTACCGCGCGAACATCTTTGTGACCGACGATAACCGTCAGCCTATCTTCCATTACAACTCGAGCGACATCACCTTTAGCAACAACATCTTTTTTGGTGGCAACGAACCACCACAGTTTCCACCCAGTACCGTTGCCAATCTCATTAAAAATGCTACCTTTACTACTGACCTGAGCGATTGGGGATTTTCTAAAACATCCGCCTCGAACGCACAAAATACACGCGATGCTTCGGGCAAAAACTGTGCCTCAGTTGGTCAACTAAATTCACCTAACCGCTATGATGCCTATATTTATCAGCGCGGTTTCCCGCTTAGAAAAAATAGCACCTACACGCTCACTTTTGATGTAAGCACAACCAATCAAACAGAAGCTGAAATCGCTGTGAAGCTTGGCGGCTCGACCACCGCCAACTTTTATCAAGGGCAAGCTTTTTCTTTACCAGTTAACACTACAGCCGCTTCTAGCCAGACGCTGACGTTCAAAATGACTAGCGCAACGGATACAGCTGCCCAACTCGAGTTCCAAGTAGCAGGCAACGCTGAACCCTCTTACTTCTGCTTTGATAATGTCGTGTTGACGGAAGACAGTAATTACATTGATGTAGATCCCAAGTTTGTGGCCCCGAGTCTCGACCCTGCTACAGCAGATTTTCGCTTGCAACAAAGCAGTCCCGCCGTGGATGCTCAATTTGTTCCCGGACCAAATGTAGATATCCTCAGTGTCTCGAGACCTCAAGGTGCGGCTTACGATATTGGTGCCTACGAATCCTACTAAGTAGTCTTGATCATTCATAAGCAGTAGACATCTTGCGAAATCACAAAGATGAGCAATCTAAGCTGCTGTACTTTGCAGTGAAATCTCAATCTCGCAAGATGTCCAGTCTCGATCATTAACAATTTTACAGCGCGGACGGTCATGACCGTCCGCATTTTTCTTTTACCAACGTGGGTGAACACTTCCGCGGATGTATTCGTTATACACCTCATGGACTTTTTGCATCGTCGTTGCTGGTAAGATAGGCATATCCGAAGCTTTCGCATTGTCTTTCGCTTGCTGCGAATTTTTAGCACCAGGAATAACGGTGGACACAGCAGGATGCATTAGTATCCAACGCAAGGCAAGCTGCGCCATCGTGTAGCCACTTGGTACGAGGGCTTTGAGTTCTTCAACAGCTTGAAGCCCTGTCTCAAAACTTACTCCTGAAAACGTTTCACCGACATCAAATGCCTCACCATGACGATTAAAATTACGGTGGTCATCCTGGGCGAAACTCGAATCTTTGGACATCTTGCCCGAGAGTAAACCACTTGCAAGTGGCACTCTCGCCAAAATGCCAACATTTTTTTGCTTGGCTAACGCAAAAAATTCATCGGCGGGTTTGAAACGAAACATATTGTAGATAATCTGTACGCTGGCAACCCCTTCGTGGCTCAAAGCCAGTTTTGCCTCTTCCACTGTTTCTACACTCACACCATAGTGTTGTATCTTGCCTTCCTGTTTTAATTTATCGAGGGCCTGAAAAGCCTCATCACGTTTGTACACGTCCGTAGGTGGGCAGTGAAGCTGCACTAAATCGAGTGATTCCACCTCGAGGTTCTGCAAACTGCGTTCTACAAATTTGGAGAGGTTCGTGTAGTTATAGGCTGAAGCAACATGCGGATTTAAGCGTCTTCCTGCTTTGGTCACGACATAAATTTTGTCGCCCTTAAAATCTTTTAAGAGTCGAACAATGAGTTGTTCGCTGCGTCCATCGCCGTAAACATCTGCCGTATCAATAACGTTCATGCCTTGCGACACCGCTTCTCGCAGTGCAGCTAAAGACTCTCCGTCGTCTACATCACCCCAACTGCCACCAATTGCCCAAGCCCCAAACCCGACTTCGGAAATTTTCCAATTTATTTTGCCAAACGTTCGGTAGTTCATCACTCTCTCCTTGTAATGGAACTGATGTGTGACTCATCATATAAGCCCTAGCTGTTCACCATGTGTTTTTTCACATAACATTAAGGTGGAGTGAGCCCAACCCAGCTTGTACATGAGGCTTTTTGTATGTCAGGCTAGTCATCATGAAATTTATTCTTCTCGTGTTTTCTCTTTGCTTTTGCACTGGCCTTGGTCAGGAAGTAACTCGTCAAGAAATAACGGTTGCTGCCGCGGGCGATATTGCTTGTCCCTCTGACCTCGAGGTCACCGCAGAATCGTGTCAAATGCTCGCCACCTCCGAGCTTATTTTGAATGCAGAGGTAGATGCTGTTCTTGCCCTTGGTGATTTGCAATATCCTGACGGAACGCAGGAGGAGTTTAAAGCAGGGTACGCATTGTCTTGGGGACGGTTCAAAGACAAAACTTATCCTGTGATTGGCAACCACGAATATGGCAATTTAGGACTAGGCTATTTTGCTTATTTTGGCGAAGCTGCTGGTAAACCCACCGAAGGTTACTACAGTTTTGAGTTAGGTTCTTGGCATATTGTTGCACTTAACTCGAATTGCTGGGCAATTGGTGGCTGCACAGAAGATTCTCCTCAAGGGCAGTGGCTAAAAGCTGACCTCGAGTCTCACCCCACGTCATGCACGCTTGCATTCTGGCATCACCCACGTTTTAATTCGGGCAAGCACGGCGATAACACCGACGTTACACCGTTTTGGAATGTGCTAACCAATGCTGGCGCAGAAATTGTACTCAATGGTCATGACCATCTTTATGAACGCTTTGCACCGCAACTCGGTGATGGCACCGCCAGCGAAACCGGTTTGCGCCAATTTATTGTTGGTACGGGTGGCCGAAATCTTTATAGGCTCGAGCGCGAAACCGCGAACCAAGAATTTGCCGATGATAGAAATTTTGGCGTTTTATTTTTGACCTTGCGTGAGGGTAGTTATACGTGGGAATTTAAGACGATTGCGGGTGACGTGTTAGATTCGGGTGAAGGTTCGTGTTATTAATTTTTTGTGTTTGGAGATTTCTTTTTCATTTAATTTTAGATTAGAATAAACTCATGTCCTTGGTTCAAGACAAGCTTGTATCTCCGCAGGAGTATTTGGAACTCGAGCGCAAAGCACCTTTCAAAAGCGAGTACCGACATAGTTTAATCATACCCATACCAGGTGCAAGTGTCGAACATATTATTATTAGGGACAACATCACTCGTCATTTGGGTAATCAACTCGAAAATCAGGGGTGCCGTGCGTTTAGTAGTGACTTGAAGGTGCAAACAGGTCAAAGTTATAGCTACCCAGACATAACAGTCGTTTGTGGCACTTTACGGTTTGAAGATATTGAACGAGATGTGCTGTTAAATCCTACGTTAATTATTGAAATTCTCTCTCCTTCTACAGAAATTTATGACCGTAGCGAGAAGTTCAACGAGTACCGCCAACTTGCTAGTTTTAGTGAATATATTTTGGTGTCACAAAATCAACCACTTATCGAGCAATACATCAAGCAAGGTGATGGGAGTTGGAAATTTATTCCTGTGGGAGGTCTAGATGCAACCGTGAACCTCGAGACTATCAACTGTACCTTAACCCTGAAAGACGTTTATAGTGGTTTGACATTTTAAGGCTCAAGTCCCTTTCAAAATCTACAAACAAAAAATTTATACCAAGTCCTGCAATTTCTGAAATTTTATTCACGTCACAACCATAATTTTGCATCAAAATAAGTCAGTGTAGGAACCGAAATCCAAACATAGTCGAGAGACCATTTCTAACTCGCTCAAAACGTGTCACAATATAAACATGGCACAAAAAAAGCTGAAGACCGAACCCCCCAAGCGTGCGAGGCGTGACGAGGCTATGGAATTAGAGCGGGCCCTCGTGCTCGAGACCGTCCGTGTCACTGAACAAGCTGCGATTGCGGCAAGCCGCGTGGCAGGTAAAGGTGACTCCATCATCGTAGACCAGGCTGGCACTGATGCCATGCGCCAGGTTCTCAATGAACTCGATATTGATGGCGAGGTCGTCATTGGTGAAGGCGAGATGGACGAAGCTCCGATGCTCTACATTGGGGAGAAAGTCGGCAAAGCCGGACCAGATTCTTGGCGGGTAGACATCGCCGTAGACCCTGTAGAAGGCACGACCATCACCGCGCGTATGGTTAACAATTCGGTTGCAGTGATTGCACTCTCCGATAAGGGCGGACTCTTTCAGGCTCCTGACACGTACATGGAAAAACTCATTGTGGGACCACCCGCAGCAGGCAAAGTAGATTTAACTTGGCCGGTGGCTGCTAATTTACGTGGCATTGCGATGAGTTTAGACCGCGATGTCAAAGACTTGACCGTCACCATTCTTGACCGCGAACGTCATGCGCCGCTGATTAAACAAGTGCGAGATGCCGGAGCACGAGTGAAACTTATCGGCGACGGTGATGTGATTGCAGCACTTGCTGCGGCTGTACGTGGCACGAACGTTCATGCGGTGATGGGTACGGGCGGCGCACCTGAGGGCGTGTTGGCCGCTGCAGCGATGAAATGCTTGGGCGGTGAAATTCAAGGACGCTTTCGACCTCGCAACGAAGAAGAGAAGAAACGGCTCGAGGCCATGGGTGCCAACGACCAAAAAGTTTATACAACCAATGAACTCGCCCCTGGCAACAGCATCGTCTTTGCAGCTACAGGAATTACTGACGGTGACTTACTGCGTGGTGTGAAGTTCTTTAAGGATGGAGCCAGAACACACACAATTTCGTTGGGTTATAAAACGAGAGTTGTTCGCTTCTCCGATGCCGTTCACTTACTGGGTACTCAAGCTCGAGTCAATGTTCACATTTAACATTAAGCTGTGTTTAACCGTCAGTCATCAACAGTCAGCTCATTGGTTTTCGCGGGTAGCTGATGGCTGTTGATGTATAGCTCTTTTTAGCCTTCTGTCTTTAGTTTTCAGCTTTTCTCAAAACTTCTGACTTGGTTGTAACTCTAGCTCTGCTGCATCTCGAGAACTAACAGTTTCTTCTAAAGCCTGTGCTTTGCCCAGGTCAGCTAATGTTTTCATATCGGGTTCGGGTGGCTCGAGGCTATCAGTCTCTGGAGGATTAGGGGTGTTTTGTAAATAGTTAGGTAGAGCGTGCACGCTAGGGAGTGGGGGATGCTCGAGAAGCGTTTTCCGAACATCGAGTTGCTGTGCATCTAAACGTTCGCGTGTTTCAATGCGCTCGCGGCGTAAGAGTTCTTTCTCAACTTCAATGAGTGTCATCATGCCTTGGTTGGTCGAGAGTCCGGACAATAAAGACTGCTCGCAACGTTCAGCGAGAGCTTTTAGCTCAGGTTTACTCATGCGGCGCAGTTGTCCAGGATGCAAGACGTACTTCATGACTCTACTTTTAAAATAGCACAGGCACTCTCACGGAATTCTTACTAAAAGCCTGTCAGCATTTCAGGTTTTGACTGAAGTGCTAACTAGCTGAAGTGCTGAGCTGCTGACTAGCTAACCTCATCCGTACCCAGGGCAACCGCAATGTCGAAAAACCTTGAACTTTAGCTTTCTTTTCGTAAATAGCAACCTCGAAGCACACCTTGCAAGTTCAGGAAAATCTAGCAGTTCAGTGACTCGTGAATAGACTTAGACTTTTGCTATGTAAGCCAAAATCTCGACTCTAGCGACTTTGCGGTTGCCCTGCATCCGTACCCCAAATCAACTTAGCCACAGCTTAAGGGTGATATAATCCTTCGTTTCATTCATCCGGAAGGATGAAGAGAGGGAGGCGGAACCTTGCAAAATATTATTGTTCGTGGTGCCAGGGAACACAACCTCAAAGATGTTTCTGTCGAGTTACCCCGCAATGCCTTTATTGTTTTTACAGGTGTGTCAGGTTCAGGTAAATCTACCTTAGCCTTTGACACCATTTACGCCGAAGGTCAACGCCGCTATGTTGAAAGTTTATCCGCATATGCGCGGCAATTTTTAGGACTCATGGACAAACCTGACGTGGACTCCATCGAAGGTTTAAGCCCAGCGATTAGTATTGATCAAAAAACGACGAGTCATAACCCGCGTTCAACGGTTGGAACTGTTACCGAAATTCACGATTATTTACGCTTGCTCTTCGCGCGTGCTGGCAAGCCGCACTGTCCTGTGTGTGGTCGCCCTATCGAAAAGCAATCCGCGAGTGAAATTGTAGATAAGCTGCTAGAGAAATATAATGACGAAAAAGCCCTCATCCTCGCGCCTGCCGTGCGCGGACGTAAGGGTGAATACAAAAAGCTTTTTACCGACCTCAAAAAAGAAGGCTTCGCCCGAGTGCGGGTAGATGGCACGGTGCAAACGATAGAAGAAGCCCTTGCTGCAAACCTCGAGCGTTACGAAAAGCACGATATAGATATTGTCATTGACCGCTTAAAAATTTCGGCGGAAGACCGCTCGAGAATTTCTGAATCCATCGAGCTTGGTTTAGCGAAGGGCGAAGGTTTAGTGAGGGTTTTCTTGCCCGACAAAACGGTGAACGACATACCTGTAGACGAACTTTTTAGCGAACGCTTTGCCTGTCCCGAACACGGTACGGCCTTAGAGGAACTCGAGCCCAGAGCTTTTTCATTTAACAGCCCGTTTGGTGCTTGTCCCAGTTGTACCGGCTTAGGTTATAAACAAGAATTCGACCCCGATTTAATTATTCCTGATGATTCGCTATCCATTGCAAAAGGTGCGATTTCACCTTGGCTCGGTACGGGCGATGATGGTGGCAAAATTTTTTACTGGGACAGGCTTCGCGCAGTAGCGGAGTACTATACATTTGAACTCGACACACCCTGGAAAAATTTATCTCAAGAAGCCAAAGATGTCGTGCTGTATGGAACCAAAGAACCCATCGAGATTGTTTACAAACGTTCAGGCCGCGAAACCATGCGGTTTCAAGCCGAGTTTGAAGGTGTGATTCCAAACCTCGAGCGCAGATACGAAGAAGTTTCGACGGATTATGCGCGTGAACGCCTCGAGGCTTATATGTCTATGAAAGCCTGCCCCGAGTGTGGCGGCACGCGCTATAAAAAAGAAGTCTTGGCTGTGAAAGTTGCGAACAAAAACATTGCCGAACTCTCTGACCTCACCGTGTTAGAAGCCAAAAGTTTTTTTACGACTCTAAACTTGCCCGAGCCTGGAGGCAGTATTGCCAAACCCATCATGCGCGAAGTCAATGCACGTTTGGGGTTTCTCGAGAATGTCGGTTTAGATTATCTCACGCTTGACCGAAGCGCGAACACTCTCTCCGGCGGTGAAGCGCAGCGTATTCGCCTTGCAACACAAGTTGGTTCAGGACTCACAGGCGTGCTTTACGTTTTAGATGAACCCTCCATTGGTTTGCATCCACGCGATAACGAGCGACTGCTCAAAACACTTTTAAGTTTGCGCGATTTAGGGAATACCCTCATCGTGGTCGAACACGACGAAGAAACGATGCGCGAAGCAGACTATATCGTTGACCTTGGCCCTGGCGCAGGTATTCACGGTGGGCGCATTGTTGCACAAGGTGATTTCAAGGCGTTCTTGAAAGATAAACATTCCCTAACGGCAACGTATTTACGGGGCGATAAAAAAATTGACGTGCCCCTCGAGCGTCGCAAAGGTAACGGCAAAAAACTTCGCATCATCGGCGCACGCGAACATAACCTCAAAAATATTAATGTAGATATCCCACTTGGTACGCTCACCTGTTTTACGGGTGCATCGGGTTCAGGAAAATCTACACTCGTTCACCGCATTCTGCACGCCAGTCTTGCCAAAGATTTATATCGCGCGAAAGAATTACCTGGCTTGCATACCCGCATTGATGGCGTAAAACATATTGACAAAGTTATCGAGATTGACCAGTCACCCATTGGCCGAACACCACGTTCCAATCCTGCAACTTACACTGGAATTTTTTCTGACATTCGTGACCTTTTCACGCGCTCACCGGAAGCACGCAAACGCGGTTACAAAGCAGGACGTTTTTCCTTCAATGTTAAAGGCGGACGCTGCGAAGCTTGTAAAGGGGATGGCACCGTAAAAGTGGAGATGTATTTTCTCCCTGATATTTACGTGCCGTGCGAAGTGTGTAAAGGCAAGAGGTACAACAAGGATACGCTCGAGGTCAAAATTCGTGGCAAGTCCATCGCGGATGTTTTGGATATGACCACTGACGAAGGTTTAGAATTTTTCGAGAATATTCCAACCATTGCACGCAAACTACAACTGATGAAAGACGTAGGACTTGGTTACATCAAAATTGGTCAATCCAGCCCCACGCTCTCGGGTGGTGAAGCGCAGCGCATCAAACTCGCCTCAGAACTTGGTAAACGCTCTACCGGCAAAACCCTTTATATCTTGGACGAACCAACCACGGGTTTACATTTTGAAGACACACGCAAACTTTTAGACGTATTGCAGCGACTCGTAGATGGTGGTAATACGCTCGTCGTCATTGAACATAACTTAGACGTGATTAAAACTGCAGACTGGATTATTGATTTAGGGCCAGATGGTGGCGTGCGTGGTGGCACCATCGTTGCTGAAGGTACACCAGAAGATGTGGCTGTTCATCCAACCTCGTCCACAGGAAAATTCTTGAAACTGATTCCTGAGATTGCAGCAAGGGTAGATATAAAAGAAGTTGCGTAAAAACTAATGTCTCCAAAATAGAGACGAGTTTGGACTCGTCTCTATTTATGTGTTGTGGTATACTTCAAGAGCTATGGCAACAAAAGACATTAAAACATCACCCGATGCCAAAATTGAGCGTCTCTTAAAGAAGGTTGCTAAGCAAAAACATATTACTAAGAGTAATGGTAAAAGGCGTAAACCTTTCCAACGCATCTCGTTACAAGGTGATGGTCCGACAACCACTGAAATTATTGCTGAAGGGCGACGTTAATATTTTTGATACTCTATTTGGACACAAGTGCCATCGTCGCTAGTTATTTCTACGAACCCCATACAGCAACTGTTTCGCAAGCTACGCTCCAAGCAACTCAGGAGTGGGTAAGCCTTATTGCCTACGTGGAAACCAAAGCCGCTTTTGCCCAGCTCAAACACCAAAGAAGGCTTGTGGGTAAATCTTATTATCAAGCTCTCAAGCAATTTGAAGAAGATTGGCAAACCTTCGATTACTACGATATTTCTGAGGAAATGGTTCAATTAGCTGCTTCTCTAGCTGAAACATTTATCCTTAAAGGTTACGATGCTATGCACTTAGCTTCTGCTTTAAGATTGCAAAAGGTCTACAAAGATTTGAGATTTTTGAGTTACGACGTGAGACTAAACCGCGCTGCTAGTAGTGCAGGGCTTACCCTTTGGGTATAAGACTCGAGACCAATCCACTTTAGTTTTCCAAAAATTCTTGTGTCATAGCTAAATTGCAGTTTTCGTGTTAGACAAACTCTACCTTCACCAGGTATCATCTGATAGGCTCATGGCCACCACGATGATTCACACACTCCCCCGTCCTCAGAACATCATTATTGGCACCTTTTTGTTTTTGCTAGCGGCTGTTTGTGCGGCTGCACCGATGCCACTCATTTACCGCAGCATTGGGCTTGTCGTTTGTACCTACTTAGCGTTTAGTGCGGGTGGTATGCCCTTCGCTTACCTTACGGCCCTTCTCGCACCACCTATAGGTCTCATTAGCGGTGACCAAAACTGGCTCATTCTGTTACCTATCATCATGAGTTCATTGCTCTTGTCGGTGTTAGCCCTCGAGTACGCTTGGCGTTACCCTGCACTTATTCTCTCCCCCTTGCTTTACACCATTCCACAATTTGTTGCCATGCAACTATCGCGTAACGAGCTTTTTGCGGTTGACTTACCTTGGGAACCTGCACAAAGTTGGGTAGGGACTCACGCACTAACGGCCTTGGCAGGTGTGCTCATTGCTATTTATTTAGACCGCCGCCGCGAACGCAATAGCGAAAGTGAAGAATAACAGAAAAGAATTCTCAACAACGAACAAACTCACTGTGACGCTCTAAACTAAGGTATGGAAAAGATTACTAAACCAGATGCAGCGTGGCGTGCAGAACTTTCCCCCGAAGCGTACCAAGTGCTTCGGCACGAAGGCACAGAACGCGCGAGAACAAGTCCCCTCAATGATGAAAAACGCCCTGGCACCTTCGTGTGTGCGGGTTGCGGACAAGAACTTTTTAGCAGCGACACGAAATTTGATAGCGGAACTGGCTGGCCGAGTTTTTTTGACGCACTCCCCGGAGCCCTCGAGACCAAAACAGATTTTAAAATTATTTGGCCACGCACCGAGTACCACTGCTCGAGATGTGGCGGTCACCAAGGCCACGTCTTTAACGACGGCCCCGACCCAACCGGACAACGCTATTGCAATAACGGTGTTGCCTTAAAATTTGTGCCTAAAGAGTAAATGCTTACTACTGAACTATGTGTTAGCAAAACAAGAATGTCAACGGCGTGTATGCCGTTGACATTCTTGTTGCTCATGATGATTTACCTCTAACATCCTAGTCAAAAGTCAAGCTTTAAAACAGTTCAAAATGCTTGTTTAAATTTTTGTTGAGTCATATTGGTAAAGGCTGAGTCTCTAAATGTGGTCGACTGCTGTGATGCCTACGAGGGCCCTGAAACGTGGATGAAACCACTCGGTAGGGCAATGTCAAACGTGGTTGTACCTTTACCCCAAAAATAGTCATCTAGGTTGCTCGAGCCGTCTGAACCAAAAGGAACCATGTAGGCCCAAATAACATTGTTATCGGCTTGGGCTTGCGTAGCAGTTTCCACCCAGGCTTGACGAATAGTTCTAGGTGCTTCTCCTGATGTTCCTAGAATTTTTTGGGCCATCAACTGACCTTCAACAGTGTTGTCCCAACTTACGGTGGTGTAACCCAAAAGTTGGTGTAAACCCTGAAACGCTGGCCCCCAACGTTGCCACCAACGCAGACCGCCTTCTTCAAGTTGCAAGGGACCACACGCTGCAATCACCAACCACTCGAGATCACTATCCCCCCAAAGGGCATCATTATAGTTCAAAAAGCCGTCGTCAAAACTACTCGGAAAAGTAAAACCATTGCCGTTAGCGTGACCGGTGTAAAAGGTCATGTCAACATCGTCTACCCAGTTCGTATCATCACCACTAAAACTTGGGTCTTTAAAATCGCGCTCCCAAGCAGCGTAGTCACCCCAATGAAACTGCACAGGGATACTACTCGCCGTCATGGTCGTCACAAAACCATTAGCGTTGTCTTGTGAGCCACCTAAGCCCTGAGATACCCCAACATATTCCGCTCCAACATCCACTCTAGGAATACTTTGAGTTGTGAGAGCTGGTGTGCTTCGGTCTTGACCCAAGCTGCCCGTATACAAGGGCTTACCCGTACTAGCGTTAATCATAATTTTGCGTAGCGTTACATTGCTTTTGCCCAAGACAGCAGTGCCAGTACAGGCATAAGAAGGAGACACCTCGAGCTTGCCCAATAAGTCACGAGCTTCTGGTACGTAGTAAACGAGCTGCGCCGCCACGTTGCTAGGTTGCAAGTTACTATTTGCGCCAGCAAAAGCTTTCGTGCAGGCACTTAGGGCCCGTGTTCTAGGTAAAATTTGTACGCTGCGAATTTCTTTAAGACCGTGGAGTCCATAATAAAGTTGAGTGACACGCCCTTCTGGATTAAGTACAGCTTTGACTTTAGCCCCTGGGCCTAGCAAGGGAATAGGCGCGGTCAAATTAAGCTTAAAGTCGAAGAAAACATGTGTGTCTAACTTTGCTTGCACGAGTACATTACCTTTTGCATCAACGACTTCAGCATTGCTAAAAGCTGCCCTAGCCTGTGCTGTAATGAGCGGCAAAACGTCACTCGGGAATAGGCCATTGGCTTTGAGGGCAGCTTGCACGCTCTCGAGGGCCCGCTCTTCACTCACGGGTTGCAAGGCTTTAAAAGCATCAAAATCAAAGGTCTCGAGCACAACTTCGCCCTCACCCTCTCTCGATTGACCACGCTCTTTTACTTGGCTAGGAATCACCATAAAGCGTTTTGTATCCACAAAAGAAACTGCCCTCGAAGCATCTGTAGCCACGCTGCTTTCTGCACCGAACTGAGCGAGCAGAGATTTGATTTGTTCTGGGCGCACACCATTGTCTTGCACTAAATAAACTGGATAACTTACTGCGGCAGCCGAGGCTGTTTCGTCACTGACTTCATCCTTAGCTTCTTGATTGGGTTCACTCACTTGTGAACAAGCTGCAAGGAAAAGTAGCAGCAACGTAAAAATGACCCACTTTTTCATAGCATCTCCTTTTGAAATAAATAGCACTGTGTAGCACCAACTTTCGTGGATAAAAACGTCAACGTTGTTTATAAGGGCCCAAGTTGCAAATGGTCTCCTTTCGGTAGTGTGCAGCTAGCTAATTTAGGGTAAGGCTTTCATCTAACCGCATCATGACTAACCTCTGACCAATTAATTAGTCAGAGGTCGGTTAGAGGCAATGATTACGCTTGTTTTCAGCGGTTACACTATGGTCAGAGAGGCGTTACAAGTTATAAGCCACTTGATGCAAAGTAATAACGAAGATGGCAAACCATTCTGACAAGTGTATTAAGGACATTTTGCTAGCCGCACTCACAGTAGGCACGTTATATAGTCATCATGTTAGTTGAATTTTGACTGCCAGCTTAGGTAAATCAATCTCAATTTGGGCAGGGCAACCTGTCTTGCGTGATCAACTTTGTCTACACTGACATTGCCACCCGGTAACAGCGTCAAAAGGTTATTGCTTGAGTTTATATCGTTCTTTAAAAAATAACCACAAAGGATTCTTTGCGCAGAGAACTCTATGTCTGCGATAAGTTTCATTAATGTTCAGGTTTGTTAAAATCCCTAGTCTCGCTGTTGTCTGCCTTAAGACTACTTCGGGTTTCGGTAGTTTTGGCAGTGCGGTTTTTCTACCTGCGAGAAGGCCGAGTAAATGCAAATGCTCGAGACCCTTGCGCCCACTCAGTTCTAAGTGCATATTCCCAAATCAGAGGAGAAAGAGTTCGCAGAAACATTGGAGGATGCTGTCTCTTAAGCTGACCCTCCAACCTTGGTAACACTTCACTAAGGTTATAAGTACGCCCTCCTAAATGATATTTAGGAGGGATTCTTTCATGATTCAACGCAATTGCCCTCAAAACTTTTTCATTTCTGAAAACAAGAAAGACATTCATGATGGTCTTTTACATAGAACTAGCTCTATCAACACCATGAGTATTCATGAGACTATCGCCTGGCTTGAGACCCAAAAATGAGATAAAACAGTGTGGAAAATGTGGACGACACCCTCCAAAACCATGTTATAGTGCAAATCGGGATAGATAATCCTGTCATATGGTCAATCTCGAGCAAACATTTTGCAAAATAAGGTGATGATTCATATTTTCGTTACGGTGACACATGGCACTGCTCATTTTTCATGAGATTACCTAGCCAACACGCATGACGAACTTATATGATTACCCTTGCACTGTTTTCTCTTACATTGATCCTCTGTGCAACCCACCTCACCTGTAAGGAGCCAACATGAAGCAAGAACTTGACGTAATCTCGGCAGCCCGTAATTGGCGGATGAATGGCATTGATATTTCAGAGCCTAGTGCCATTGTAAATGAGGTCTTTTCCTCGGATGTTCTCACGAGTGAGACCTTGCGCCAACGCCTCAGCAAACCTGTCTGGACATCCTTACAAGCCACCATGCAGCGCGGTAAAGCCATTGATGCAGCTATCGCAGACACAGTTGCACTTGCTATGAAAACCTGGGCCATGGAGAAGGGTGCCACGCACTATACCCACTGGTTCCAACCCCTCACCGGCTCAACCGCCGAAAAACACGATAGTTTCTTAACGCCTACTGCAGACGGCACCGCCATTGCTACCTTTGGCGGCAGTGACCTTATCCAAGCAGAACCTGACGCTTCATCGTTCCCGAGTGGTGGTCTTCGTGCTACCTTCGAGGCACGTGGTTACACTGCTTGGGACCCCACGAGCCCCGCTTTTATTCTCCGTCACGGCAACGGCGCGACGCTCTGCATTCCGACTGCCTTTGCTTCTTGGACGGGTGAGGCCCTTGATCTTAAAACTCCGCTGCTTCGCTCAATTGAAGCTCTAAATAAGGCTGCACTTAAAGCCCTCGCCCATTTTGGTGATACAGAGTCCACGAAAGTTAGCTCTACCCTTGGTGCTGAGCAAGAGTATTTTCTTATTGACGAACAGTTCTTTTATAGTCGCCCTGACCTTATGCTGACAGGTCGCACACTTTTTGGTGCTAAGCCACCTCGTGGTCAAGAACTCGAGGATCACTACTTCGGTTCGATTCCAGACCGTGTGTTGTCATTTATGACCGCCGTCGAGCATCAACTGTACGCGCTTGGTATCCCAGTAAAAACACGTCACAACGAGGTTGCGCCTGGTCAGTTTGAAATTGCACCGATTTACGAAAACAGCAACATCGCCGCTGACCACCAACAGCTTATCATGCAAACCATCAAAAATACCGCGCGTCGTTACGGGTTAGTCGCACTCTTGCACGAAAAACCTTTTGCAGGTATTAACGGTTCGGGTAAACACTGTAACTGGAGCTTAGGAACAGACTCTGCAAACTTGCTCGAGCCTGGCGACACGCCCCATGACAATATGCAGTTCCTCTTTTTCTGCACCGCGGTCATTCGCGCAGTAGACCTGCACCAAGATTTGCTCCGCCTTAGCGTTTCTTCAGCTTCCAACGACCACCGTTTAGGTGCCAACGAAGCCCCACCTGCCATTCTCTCCATTTTCTTGGGTGACCAACTCACCGATATTTTTGAACGCTTAGCTAGCGGCAAAGGCGGCTCGGGTAAAAAAGCCGGACTCCTTAACCTTGGCACACCTGTACTACCCAACTTACCCCGTCATGCCGGTGATCGCAACCGCACCTCACCTTTTGCCTTTACAGGTAATAAGTTCGAGTTTCGCGCTGTAGGCTCGTCACAAAGTATCTCTATGCCTATCACGGTGCTCAACACGATTGTCGCTGAATCTATTGACGCACTTACCAGTATGATCGAAGACCGCATGAAGAAAAAAGAATCCTTCGAGACGGCTCTCGGTGCGGTCATCAAAGAGGTCTACACGAATCACAAGCGCATCATCTTTAACGGTGACGGTTACTCGGAAGCCTGGCACAAAGAGGCCGAGAAACGCGGTCTCTTAAATCTTCGCACAGCTCTTGATGGTATCGAACAACTCACGAGCAAGAAGAACACGGCACTCTTTGACAAATACAAAGTACTGAACAAACGCGAAGTCGAGTCACGCCAAGAAATTATGTATGACATCTACTTTAAGACTGTCAACATTGAAGGCGAAACCACAGCACAAATGGCCCAAACACAAATCTTGCCTAGTGCGATGAGCTACCTTGCAGAACTTGGCGAAGTGGAAATTGAGTCTCGCGCTTTGGAGCGTACTACGAAGCAAGTCGCTGAAGCTGCTGATGAACTTTCTGACGCTTTAGAAAATCTCAAAAAACAAAATGCTGACCTTGGTGGTGACCACATCCACGAAAAAGCACACCACATGCGTGACAATGTGTTACCCGCCATGCTCGAGGTTCGCAAAGCTGCCGATGAATTAGAAAAACTTGTCAGTGATAAGCACTGGCCCTTACCTTCTTATCAAGAGATGGTGTTTGTGAAATAAGCAATAAAAAGTAGAAAGTAAAAAATGCGGCACGAACAAAAGAACGCGCCGCATTTTTGTTCTTCTCAACTAAACCTTGCCCGAAACTTAAAGGCATAAAAGACTATGGCACAATACGATGTATGAAATATCTTTTAGGAATTCTATTCATTCTTCTTGTATTCACCGCGTGTTCCCCACTCGCTTATGTCAACTTTCAAGTTAGTGGGCAAATGAACGTAGCTTCAGATATTGTCTACAACACCTCGACAGAACAACGTCTCGACATTTACACACGCCCAGACATTCCATCTAAAGGTACGGTTATTTTTGTTCATGGTGGTTACTGGGACAGTGGCAACAAAAATGATTATCCTTTTTTAGCGGATTCTTTAACTGAGGGAGGCTACACGACGGTTACTGTGGATTACCGTTTGGTTTCAGAAAGTGTAACCTTTCCAAATTACGTCAACGATGTCGCCAACGCCGTCACGTGGACGTTTGAAAACATTGGGGAGTATGGCGGTAATGCCGAACGTATTTTTTTAATGGGACATTCTGCAGGCGCACACATCGCTGCGCTCGTCGCGTTTGATGAACGCTATTTGGAAGAAAGAGGACAACGCAACAAAGATTTAAGTGGGCTTATTGGCTTTGCAGGTGCTTACAATTTTTTACCCGTTGATCCTAATGACACACGCTCCGTTGCTGCACTTGGCCCTATAGAAAACTATGCAGATACGCAACCCATTAACTTTGTAGATAGCACAGACCCACCAGCATTTTTGGCTTATACCCTCGAGGACGACCTCGTGAATCCCAATAACACGATTAGTTTTGCTAACGCTATCCGTGATATTGGCGAACACGTTGAAGAGCATGAATATGACGGTGTAGATCATATTACACTTTTAGGAGCCTTGGCACGGGCCTCAAGGTTTTTTAACGAAGCAATTCTCGAGGACTTGATAAACTTTTTGAACGCGTCAAGCTCGAGTTAGCACCTTAAGGTTTCACCTCTTGTAATTGTCCATCTTGTAACTCAAAGAATCTTCTACCTGGCTCTAGCGTCCTAACATTAAAAGGAGGTTTGCCTAAGCGCAGGTTTATAGCGTTCGAGACGAGTCGGTTGCCTACATACTCTAAGGCTAGCAACTCTATATCCTTACCTAAATAAATGACTTGTTGTTGAGTAAAGGTTTCAGCGTCTTGCTCGAGTAAAAACAAATACACACCACCTCCACCTGTAACAAAACGAACGAGTGCAGGAAGAACAATATAAGGCGTATCTGCAAGACGCAGAGCTTGACCTGTAGAGAGTTGAAGTGTACCTTTAGGATTACTTTGTAAATCTGTGAGCGTACCTGATAGCAAAGACCTATCAACACGAATAGCTACATTCGTATTAGGAACGTTGAGCATAGCCCCAAGTAATGATTTGGATAGGTCTTCTTTTGTCATTGGGATGGTTGTGTCCGTTTCTTGAATGTTCGTTTCTTGCCCTAGTACGGGCTGTTGCTCTTGACTTTGCGGAACACAAGACATCAGAAAAACTAGAATAAGCACTGAAAAATAAATTTTCATACTACCCTTCAAAATTTAAGAGCTAGTATACAACTTTACACATACGTCTTCTAAAACTAGACCCACACGAATGCACTTGCTGGGCAAGTGCATTCGTGTGGTCTTACTCATACTGACAATTTAGTTATCAAACATTGTTTCTTCAGTTTTTATTCCAAGATCTAATAGCATTGTCACGAATAATCTCGTGCAGATAGTCATCAAGGGTTGGTTCCTCTTTGGCTGGCAGGGTTTTCATACCCTGGGGAACAGCTTGGGGCGTTAGACCATCGGCCGGAAAGACTTGGGTTTCACCCGGTAACGGCAACGCTTCACAGTTGGTAATTTTGTCTTTGGGCATGGTGCCGTCTAAGAGCTTTTGGGCTACCGCTCTGTCTACACAATCTGTGCCATACGGGAAGATACCATGAGACTTTTCATCATTGATAAATACCATCTTGGCACTAGGAGAGGCTTCAAACGCAGCCAGCGCACCCACTGTGGCAGTTGCATTGTCAAACTCTGCTTGCACCATAAGGATTGGAGAAGTAACAGGGACTTCGGGTAGTTTCGCGGTTGGTTTGCTCCAGGAAGCGCAGGGTTGGAAGGTAATAAAACCACCACTTATGGGGTTCTCAATATTTTCTTCATTGCCTAACTCTACCCAGTAATTCGGGTCTTTATTTCCCTCACCGTCATTGCAAACAACGCTATAAAACACTGAGTTGTGAGGATCCAGCACAACTGGGGAAGGCTGCGTGGTGCCTGCGAGGTAACCCTGGAGGTCTTCACCCAACTGAAGAGCAGTGTCTAATGCCGCCGCATTGACATCTGGGTTTGAGGCATACGTATAAACTTCGAGTTGCTCAATAAAGGCTTCAGGGTCCGTAACACCCGTTGTCGTATAGACATTGGCTAACCCTTTAGCTGCCAGGAGCTTGATCCCAATTTCAGGCGTTGCATCGGCGTTGTAAAGATCGTTTAAAATTGGATCAGTAACAACACCCTTGACCTCTACCGGTAAGGTTTCATAAACGCTGTAGATCCCCTCGTTTGTGGTTCCCAGCTCGAATACTGCTGCATTACGAACAAGATAAGGAATGACAACTTTCTCAAAACCTTCCTGTTCTGCCGCCGAACGCAATTCAACGGCACGGTCAAAGAAGGATGTTACAGAAAAATCGAGATTACTATCAAGAACAAAGTTACCCACATTCCAGGGAAACATTTTGGCGTACCAAGCACCCAGCCAAGTACCGTAGGAATAACCCAGATAATTGAGTTTCTTCTCGCCCATCAAAACGCGAATAAGTTCCATATCTACCGCGGTTTGCTCTGTGTTAATGTGCTGTGTTACAGGGTTACGCTGACAGGCTTCACTGAGCAAGGTAGCCGTGGTGAGGATGGCCTCAATATTTTCTTCAGAGCGGTCTGTGTAAAACTTGATGGGGGGTGCTAGCTCATTGGTTGCACAAAAATGCTGGTAACTACCACCGACACCACGGGGTGAAAAGCCAACAAGGTCATACTGCTGGGACACTTGTTTAAGTAGGTCAGCCGCAGGAGTACCCTCAGTAGGAAAACTAAAACGAAGTCCATACGCGGCAGCGGCTTCAAGTCCATCCGCTCCAGGACCACCCATATTAAGCAAGATAGCTCCCTTACGTGCAGCGGGGTCCCCAGCACGAACACGAAGGACACCAATGTCCACTTCACCTGCGGCGGGGTTCCTCCAGTTTAGGGGTGCTTTGATGGTGGCGCACTCGACTCTATCACCTAAGGGTGCCAGGGGGTCTGCTTCGGTGCCAAAGGAAGGATTAATGTCCAGCGGTGGACATGGCTCCCATGCAATAGCCTGGTTGCGATAACTACCCAAAATGTCAAGATCGTCGTTTTGCGTTGCGTCTGGGGTTGTGCCGCAGGCACTTAACAGAAAAATGCTCAGCACGAGAAGGCTGCCCTTCTGCCATAGTTTTATCATGTTCTCCTCTTTCTTCCCTAAAAATTTTTATCTAGGTTAGTGTAGCGACTAAACTACTTTGAAAACAACCTACGTAACTTAAGTAAAGCCGTTCCAACCACGTAAGTTTTTGGCTTAATGATAAAAATTGACGCGATAACGCCTTGAAATAGATACTCAACTTTGGTAAAGATACCAACTGAAGTGAGTAAAACGTTATGACATGACACATGAGATAAGAGCCTCGAGGTGACGTCGGATGGTGCAATGCAGCCATCTACTTTTTTAGCTGTCTGCCTCGAGATCATCAAACCCTAGCGCAAAACTAATGGCACCACGTACCTCGAGCATCTGCCCTTTCGAGAGCCGCGCAATAAACCCACTGACTTTGTTTTTTTCAACGAGCTGCACTGCGTCGAGGTTGATAGCAATTTCACCAAGGTCCTCGAGGTGAACGCGCACGAAAGAGGGAACTTCTAAAACTTTTCGCGTGATTGGTGCTACCATAATCTGCGCTAAAAAAGGCAAGGCAGAATCGCGGCTTAGCACCAAGACAGGTCTCTTTTTAGCCTCTTGATACCAGTAGATATTGCCCTGTTGCACCGAGGTGGCCATTACCAATCCTCGCTTTGTAGTTCCGAAAGCTCTTTATAACCCTGGGCGTGTTGTTGCTCGAGTAACCGTTTACGGTGCTTTCGGATAGCTGCTTGTAAAGCAGCACGAATAAAAGCCGATCGCGTCGTCCCTAACTCTTCGGTGAGTTGGTCAACGTCCTCGAGCAAATTATCTTCTATCGTCATCTGCACCGTTTTCAAGGTCTACCCCTGTGTTAAATAGTTAAGAAACAAGCATCACAACCCTAGCGCACTAAAATCCTAGCTTAGGACATACCCCCATCCCAAACCACAGTCGAACCCACAGAATTACCCATGAGTCTACCAACTATCTTATCCATATGTCTATGCATGCTTTTATAGTGCGTTTTTTAACTAAATTTGTACTCATTTTTCCTTGTGTTTTTTTCTTAGAATTTATCCACATAGTTATCCACATACTGTGGATAACTAGCATATCTATACTATGTTGTCCTCCTATAGTGATTTTTATAATGAATAAATCCCTGATATTTCCTAAAGTATTCGGTATTAAAGGGCTTTTGGGAGTATATAGTGTTGTTATCGGAACTTAATTTCGGAATTTTTAGAAAGATTAAGTATAAGGCAGAGAATGAAGACTTAAAACGTCTGCCATTTGAGATTTGACCCTTAGCTTTTCTAAACTCAATGTACTTTGCAAATTCTCTCTTTCAACAAGCAACATATGCAGGGTAGAT
>JBOFGY010000315.1:0-28160 GCA_051649365.1 Trueperaceae bacterium | reverse complement strand
TGATAGCCAACTTTAATAAGGTGGTCAATGACTTGCTGGCTATGTCCACTGTCACGGACTTCCAAAATGAGTTCCACGCCAACTTTGCCTAAGGGAGCCAGCCACAAGGCGCGACGATGAAAAACATCAATCACGTTTGCACCTTGGTTGGCAATCATCGTGATAAGCCGTGCGAGTGCGCCAGGTCTATCAATGACAGAGAGTTTAAGGAGAACATAACGTCCTTGGCGTACCATAACTTGCTCAATGACTCGAGCGAGTAAATTGCCGTCAATATTGCCACCGCAAAGAACTGTGCAGACGACATTCTCGGGTCTCGGCTCGAGATACTCCGCGAGGAGTGCAGCGATGCCTGCCGCTCCGGCACCCTCGACGACGAGCCTCGAGTTTTGTACACAGTGAGCGATACCCCGCGCAATATCATCTTCACTGACGTCAAGTACATCATCTACCAACTGTTGAATAATAGGCAAGGTCAGTGTGCCAGGACGTTTGACAGCAATGCCGTCTGCAATGGTTCGTGCGGCTCGCGCCATAACAGGCTCGCCTGCTTGCAAGGATGGTTTGATGCTCGAGCAACCCTCCGCTTGTACACCGATAATTTTTACCGAAGGTTTAAGGGCTTTAACAGCCGTTGCAATGCCTGCGATGAGACCGCCCCCACCAATCGGTACGACAATGTGCGTTACATCCGGCAAGTCACGGAGAATCTCGAGCCCTATCGTTCCCTGACCCGCCATGGTTTTTTCATCGTCAAAGGCATGAACGAGCGTGTAGCCTTTTTCTCCCTGCAGCTCATCTGCTTTGGCGGCAGCGTCATCAAAACTTTGTCCGTACAGTACAACCTCAGCCCCTAAACTTTTCGTGGCATTGACCTTTGTAAGCGGCGCGTATTCTGGCATAACAATCGTCGTGGGAATGTTGTTCATTTGTCCAGCGAGGGCCACACCTTGCGCGTGATTTCCTGCTGACGCGGCAATGATGCCTTTTCTTTTTTCTTCAGCGGACAGACTGTTGACTTTGGTATATGCCCCACGAATCTTAAAAGACCCTGAGCGTTGCAAACATTCTGCTTTAACATAAATCGAAGTCTCTAACTCTCTCGAGGCTGTTTGGTCTTTGAGAAGTGGTGTGTTGACGGCAACGGACTCAAGCAGTTTGGCGGCGTGTTGAATGTCGGAGAGTTGGAGCATGACCCTAGTGTAACAAGACGGTAGTAAGTTGTTGTCGTAGGGGCGGGTTCGCTTAGTTTGTCGAAAAGAAAAAGCATTCAAGAAGGCATTTGTAGTGTATGGGTAACCCGCCTGTGATTTAAGGATTCAAAAGATTTGTTTTGGTGTAAACTTTAGCGCATCTGCCGCGACAAAATGTACAGCGATATTGCCGAGATTCGGCAAACTTACTTTCTCACCATGCAAATGCCCAAAGAGGAGGGCATCGGGTTTGGCTTTCAAGATAAGGTCGGTAAACCCTGAGGGCTCGAGCCGCACATTGGTTGGCGGAAAATGCAGCATGACCACAAACTTTTCACCCTTGAGTTTACGGGCAGCCTCGAGCGACAGCTTCAGCCTTTCTACTTCGCGTACGTAGATTTTTTGATCTTCTTCGGTAAACCCGTAGGTGCCAGGACACGTCCAACCGCGTGTGCCTGCAATGACAATATTATCTAAACACAGCGCGTCATTTTGTA
Source organism: Trueperaceae bacterium (assembly GCA_051649365.1). Lineage (GTDB taxonomy): Bacteria > Deinococcota > Deinococci > Deinococcales > Trueperaceae > CAVTAE01. The sequence continues at coordinate 26,470 of JBOFGY010000315.1, read as the reverse complement.
GAGCGTACATGTGGTGTGGTAGGGCGTTACGCACCTTACCAATAGCAGACCACCAATAGTCGTGGTTGCCACGCAAGATAACTTTTTTGCCAGGTAACGCGGCAATATCGTTCAGGTCTAAGAGCGCATCCTCGAGTTTCATGGCCCAAGAAATATCACCAGGAATTAAAACCAGGTCATCCTCGTGAACGATTTCGCGCCACCGCTCGAAAAAAACCTCAGGGTGTCCTTCCCAATTGCCGCCAAAAATGTTCATGGGTTTGGGTTGCGCTCTTGACAAATGTGGGTCAGCAATTGCAAAGACGCGCATACGAGCAAAGTATATCAGAGAAAGAGAATCATAAAAACAACAAGAGGTTGTAACCCCTTGAATACAGCAAACCGCGAAATGTGCAGTTCTAACCCTCTAAAAATTAACGGCGTACGATGAGGTAAAGCCCAACAATCGCTACGACTAAGCCAACAATGTTGAGTGTGGTCATCCGTTCTTTGAGAATGAGAATACCAATAGGAAAAAGCAAAATAGCCGCAGCTGTATTTGAAAACACACCGGTGACGTTTAACTTCCAGCCTGCTCTGAATGCGAGTAAATAGCCTGTTTCGATGCCTACAACAGCAAACCCCAATACGAACACGGCCCAGTTTGAGGCGCGAAAAGTTTGCCACAGGGATGTTTTCGACGAATCTATCCAACCCGCAAGCACCGAAAGGATGACACCAATAATGTAAACAATCGTTAAGACATGCCAAGGGCTAAGTGAATGTGGAATAAATTTAGCAGCAAGTTGATAGGAGGCTGCACTGAGAACTAAGACAATCATGGATAGGATAAAAAGGTTCATAGGTTTGCCTTTCGTTACAAATCAAAAAATTTTAAGAGCCCTAAGTTCTGATATGACGCATTATTTCCTTCTCAAGCTCACCTGTAGCTTTTTCGGCATTAAGGTGGACGGCGAATTTTGGTTTTGTTCCTCTTAGTTCGAGAAGAGTTTGAACAACCGAGCGTCTCCAGATTACCACATCTTGAAAATCGTCAGGGAAGTTTTCGCTAGACAGAGTATCTCTAAGCATAAAGCCAATGGTTTCAGGATCAAAGATAAAAGAGTTTTGAATGCGGTGATGTAACGTAGTGGTTAGCGTCGTTTTCCCAACACCAAAGGGTCCGTTAATCCAAAGAATCATAAGGTTAGTCGTGAATGGACCTAGCGCAACGAACAATAGACTCGAGCGACTTTTCTACATCCTCTATTGTCGTTGCAATGCTCGAGCAACTAAGGCGCATATAGGTTTTACCTTTCCAAATAGTGCCACCTGCCCACAGCACCCCATCGTCTTGAACAGCACGAATGACTTGCTTGGTCGTGTCGTCATTGCCAAAACTAACCATGACTTGGTTAATCACAACGTCGTGTGGAACCTCAAACCCTGCCTCACGAAAACCTTTGGCAAAGCGTTGGGCTTGTTCGCAGTTGCGTTTGACTAAAGCAGCGATACCCTCACGTCCGAGTTCTTTGATGGTTGCCCACACTTCAAGACCGCGCGCGCGCCTCGAGGCTTCCGGGGTGTACTCGAGGGGTTCACGTGCTTCTGTTTTGCCAAATTGCAAATACGGTGCATTCGAGAGCATAAAGGCAGCCCGGTGCGCCCGTGCGTCACGCACGAAGGCGATGCCACAGTCATAAGGTGTATTAAGCCACTTGTGTCCGTCACTTGCCCACGAGTCGGCTTGCTCTAAACCTTCAGTTAAATGCTTATGCTTTTCTGACACGGCTGCCCACATACCAAACGCTCCGTCCACGTGTACCCAAGCATGAGCTGCTTTTGCCTTTTCACAAATCTCTGCAAGGTCATCAAACGCACCTGTGTTGACATTACCTGCTTGCACACACACAAGCGTGTTCGCGTCAAGCTCGGGTAAATCTTTCGCTCGCATTCTGCCTTGATTGTCCGTTGGAACTTTTATCACGCGGTTACGTCCGAGTCCTACCATTTGCAGAGCTTTGAAGATGGTGCTGTGAGATTCTTCTGAAATAACTACGCGAAATTCTGGTGCGTCAAACAGTCCGTCTTCTTCCACATTCCAACCTTGTTTTTTGAGAAGTGCGTGACGCGCAGAGGCAAGACCGATAAAATTGGCCATCGTTGCCCCCGTTGTAAAGGCACCTGTCGTGTCTTCGGGTAGTGCAAAAAGTTGGCGCAACCACTCGAGCGCGACTTCCTCGAGCTTCGCTGCAATGGGTGAGTTAAGTCTCGCACCATTATTTTGATCCCAGGCTGTGCCTAAAAGCTTAGCAGCGAGTGCCGCTGGGGTTACGCCCCCTGTGACAAACCCAAAATAGCGTCCACCTTGTGAAGCTACGGTGTTTGGTGAGCCGTAATGGTCGAGTAATTCCAAGACCTCGAGCACATTCGTTGACTGTTCGGGTAAAGGCTCATCAAAATGATGGAGCAGCTCGAGTTGCTCGGCAGCAGGGAAGACGTGCCGCTCGTGGACGGTTGATAAATAATCTTCAGTACGTTGGAAGGTTTCTTGTAAAAGTGTCGTAAGGCTCGAGGCTTTTCTGCTGTTCATACCTTAAGCTAACATTTGCTTCTTGATGATGTATAGGAAGAATTTGTTCTGTTCTGGCTTCATGGACTACCTTGTTTTATCCGATTTTAGCTTTCTGCCTTTGTTCTATCAATGTTACACTACTTCAATGCTCGAGCGTGATATTGCTGCCCTTAGTTCCTATCAACTATTGCCCCGTGTCCTACACGATGTTCATGAGGTTAAAACACGGCTTACCGTTCTCGGCCAAGACTTGCCTGCACCGATGATTCCCCTCTCGGACGCTGCACCTACAACGCCACTTACGACGTTTAGTCTGCTCGAGGCGAATGTCCTACTCGAGCAGACTGAGCTCGAGGCGAACTTAGCGATTCCACTTCTAAAAACCGAGCGCATGGGCGAACTCATGCCGAAAGTGCGAAAGCTCGCCGCGAGAGGCGTGCCAGCTCTCGCGCTTGATTTTACAGTTCTCGCCGATACACCGCCTTTTGGTCATAACACCTGGAAGCCCAAAACCCGCGAAGATTTAGCAGAAATTCGTGCAGCCTCGGGTTGTCCGATTTGGCTTTACGGTATTTGTAGTCCTAGCGACGCCGAGCTTGCCATGGAAGCAGGGCTCGAGGCCATTGTCGTTCACTCCGGTGCAGGTTTTTACCTTGACGGCCCAGCCACCATAGATATTTTCCCGGAAATTTTTGATGCCGTGGCTGGGATGATGTCGGTGTATGCAGGCGGTGTCGTGCGTAGTGGTGTAGATGTGTTTCGTTATCTTGCCGTGGGTGCTGAAGCCGTGGTTATTGACACAGACCGTGCCCTCGCCAATTTGCAAGCTGAACTCGTTTACGCTATGCGCTTAACCGGGTGTGAGACGCTAGCAGATATTAATTACAACGCGATTTTTGCGCCACTTTTCAAAGAACGGTGATAAGGGCACACCTTCTGCATTATGTAATTCACAGCTAAGAATGGAGTGAAGTTAAAATAGGCTTATGACTTTTTACTCCTACCTCCTACCTCTTACCTCCTACCTCCTCTTATGATTGCCTTCCTCGACGGTATCATCACCGACATCCGCGACAATAGCGTCGTGATGCAAGCAGGTTCGTTTGGTTTTGAAGTGTTTGCCCCTAAAGCGACCCTCATGGCTTGTACCAAAGGTGCAGCCATTCGTCTGCATACAGAACTTGTTGTCAAAGAAGATGACTTAGCTCTTTACGGGTTTCACCTTCCCGATATGCTGACGCTGTTTCGTTATCTCACGAGTGTGTCAGGCATTGGACCTAAATTAGGCTTGGCTCTCTTATCTTCGATGCCTACAACACTCATTGCCACAGCGATTGTCAATGGTGATGCGGGGTTGCTCTCGAGTGCGCCAGGTGTCGGTAAAAAAATGGCTGAGCGCCTTGTCGTCGAACTCAAAAATAAACTACCAGATTATCTTATGGTCGCTTCAGGTGGCGCGCGTCCGCAATCTGTTTTATCTGAAGCAGGGAATGATGCTGTGCAAGCCCTCATGCAGCTTGGCTACCGTGAAGCTAATGTCAAGGGAGCCGTAGCCGAACTTGCTTTGAAGCATCCAGATGATAATACAGAAACATTGATTCGCAAAGCCTTAGCGAAATTGCGCTAAGCGCGTTAAGCCAAGGCAAAAAGAAAAGCTAAGGCAGAAACATCAGCGAACATTTGCCTTAGCCTTTTGCTTTTATTTCTTACTTTTCCCGTCTTCAACCTTCACGAGGAAATACAGTAGCTTTGGTGGTGTGATGCCCATATCAGTGTAGACACCTGCGGGAACACCCACATCGCCAATATATAAATCTCCGGTAAATTCACCAGGTTTTACACCTTTTTTAGGCAGTGCTAAACTCATGGTCATGGTTGCTTTTACTGCGTCACCGGGAACTTCACCTGTGTCGGCAATCATGCCTGTGGGTGTGTCTACTGCAATCACAACTCCACCAAGGTTGTTCATGACGGTAATGGCATCGAGAGTGCGTCCGCGGGGTGGCCCCTCGAGTTTCGTCCCAATACCTGCATCTATCGCGCAGCTAAATTTCATTTTAGGAATACTCGTTTTCACGCGCACGTTCGAGAAATTTTTGAGAAGCTCGAGTTGTTCTTTCGGTGCGCCTGAGTAGTTTTCAGCTTCGTGCGTTGGTACGACCCAGACTTGTCGTCCGTGACTCGCCAGTAAACGTGCCGCGGCTAGGCCACCACTGCCATTATTGCCGCGTCCTGCGACCACGAGAACGGGGCCGTCGGGTGCAAACTGATGAGCGAGCTCTGCAAGATTACGTCCAGCGTGTTCGACAATAAGTCTGGCATCAATGCCATATTTACCCGTAGCTTGCATAATCACTTGCTGCATTTGTGACGAGCTAAGTTTTGGTACATCTTTCCAGGGGAGGGATGGAAATGTTGTCATCAGCTTACAACCTCTAGGTTTTCTAAGTTAGCAGAGGAGTAAACGTTTTGCACGTCATCTAAATCCTCGAGGGCTTCAATCATGCGGGCAACCTTGGCGGCATCTTCACTGGACAAGTTTGTTTCATTCTGAGCAATTTTTGTCACTTGCGTCATGGTTGGTGTGAATCCTTTAGTCTGTAACCCTTCACTGATGGCATAAAGCGTTGTGGGTGACGTATAAACCGTGAGAGTGCCGTCGTCATCACTACGCATATCGTCAGCACCGAGTTCAATAGCAAGTTCTTGAGCAGTTTCGCTGTCAGTAAGTTCGATGATACCTTTTGCTTCAAACTGCCACGCTGTGCCCCCAGACATGTTGCCCCCGTATTTACCAAAGGTCGAGCGCACTTCGCCAGCAGTGCGGTTGCGATTGTCCGTGAGGGCTTCGACAACCACCGCGACCCCAGCAGGCGCATAGCCCTCGTAGGTTACGCTTTCATAAGCATTACCTTCGCCGCCACCTACCGCCCGTTCGATGGCGCGGTTAATATTATCTTGGGGAACATTGTCGGTTTTGGCGGCAGCCAGGGCATTTTTGAGCATGACATTGGCTGTAACTTCGGCGGAACCCCCTTCACGAATCGCACTTTGGATCGCGCGAATATGCTTCGTGATGATTTTGCCTCGCTGCTGGTCGTTGACAGCTTTTTTCCGCTTGATTTGCGACCATTTACTATGTCCAGCCAAAATAAGCCTCCTCGAGCCTTAAAACATGCCCTTACAAACCCCTCTATTCTACCTTAGCCTCTAATATGAGTACGCGACAGTACCTAACAAATGTATAATGCAGCGCACATCGAAGGACAGGCGTGCCTAGGCACAGTCAGGGGCGCACAGAAAAAGACAGGCTAATCCTGCCTGTCTTTGTGACTTATGTCTCTATTCTAAACAGATTTTTAGAAAGTCAACGTCTTCTGGTTGCACATTATTCATTCTCGTTAATGGTGGAGTTTTATTGCAAAAAGAAGCGAGTTTCGGCAATGTCACGCACATTAAAGGGCTCTACATCGTTAATAATAATGCGAGTCCAGCTGCTTTCGCCACGTACATTAATGTAGGCATTTGCACTTGATGTAGTGGGACTAGGTGTAAAGGAAGCACGGACACGGTGCAAGCCTCGTGGGGGTTGGAGCGTAAAGACTGTCCGCGAGTTTAAGCCGCTAAGGGTCGTAGGTTGTCCTCCTGTAACATAAAGGTTGCGAGCAAAAACATAAACGCTGCCGTCTGGATCAATAGCACTAAGAGTTACATAGCCTGAGCGGTCTGTCAAAATTTGAAAGGCAATGGCTTCCCCCACACCGTAGCTCGAGCCTGAACCTCGTGTAGGTTCAAAGCGTTGAATCACAGGTGAGACTTCAATGCCAAAACGCACCGTTGCGTTTACGGAAACATCCGCGGGGGTAACAACAACGCGACATGCACTTAATCCTAAAGTTATGACAAACACTATAAAAAGCCCGATGGCTTTACGTTTCATATTATCTCCTTGGGTTCGCTCAATCTTAGAAGCGAACAACGAACGTATGCTAACAAGTCGGTGCGCCCTAGTGTTAGAGCTTTCTTGAAGATTATCTAATCAATGAAATAAAAATTTCACGATCATAAGTATTGTGAAAAAAATAACTTAAATATAGATGAACTTATTTCTCGTCATCCTCGGCAAGCTTCACACTGTTTAAGCGCGTTACAATACAGCCTGCATGACTACTTTAACCAACCGCCGCGCCGGTTTTGACTATGAAATTTTAGAAACATTTGAAGCTGGCCTTGCCCTAACTGGAAGTGAAGTAAAAAGTTTGCGGCAGGGGGGCGGCTCTATTGCGGAAGCTTATGCAAGGATTAAGCACAACGAAGTCTGGCTCGAGGGTATGACGATCGTAGTTTACAATGAAGCAAGTTATAACAATCATGACCCCTTGCGTAGCCGAAAACTTCTTCTGAATAAACGCGAAATCCATGAGATTACGCGTGGGCTCGAGCGCAAAGGCTTGACGCTCGTCCCGCTTAAACTTTACTTTAAAGATGGCTGGGCCAAGCTTCAGATTGCGCTGGCTAGAGGCAAGAAAAACTATGATAAACGCGAAACCCAGGCCAAGCGCGAAGCCAAACGTGAGATAGACCGAGCCCTAAAGCGTAGTGGACGCTAAACGCCCATGTTGAGCTATTATTTGTCGAGCTTCCGTTCGTGCAGTGTTTGCTTTGCCTTTGCCTGTTTGATGCTGCTGTCACCTGCCTTCGCCCAGCAGCGTCTTTTGGTCAATGGTCTCGAGGTTTCAGGTTTAACGACAACCCTCGTATCTGGCACAGCGTATATACCGGCTGGAGGGCTTGCTGAAGCAATAGGGGCCACACAGAGCTATGATGGTGAGGTTGAGTTGGCCACCTTTGATTATGCGGCACAGCTCTTGACACTTCGTGTTTATACCAGCAGTGCCGAAGCCAAAGCTGACACCTCTGCGTTGCAACTCAACGGGGCTCAACGCTCTGGCACAGGTGCCGTTGCACTCGATGGCAGTCTTTATGTTCCTGTGAAAGCCGTTGTCGCTGCACTAGGTGGATTTGCGGAATATTCCGAGGCACGGCAGGCTGTGTTAGTTGTGTTTCCTAGAGCTACCTTTGTGGACGCTCGAGTATTGATTCAGCCTAACTATGACCGTCTCATTCTAAACTTTGAGGGTCTGACAGCCTATCAAAACTCTTTTGATGAAGTTACAGGCTCACTCCAACTCACCTTCGAGGGCTTAACGCCGTTGCAACAGCCTCAGTCCTTTACAGGTCAACGCTTCGAGCGAGCAGTCTTGCAACAACGCGCCTCTGTGGTTGATTTACTCTTGCAGCTAAAACCAGGAATGCACTACGAGACCTTCATGGCACCACGTGAAGGTGGATTTAGCCTTGTGCTCGATGTTATTGCAGCGAGCACACAACGCCAAGACCCCCTAGCTACAGCAACAATTGTGCTTGATGCTGGGCATGGTGGAGGAGACAAAGGTTTAACGGTTGCAAACAGTACAGAAAGCAACCTAACGCTCGAGCTGGCCCAGCAACTGCGTGACACCCTACGCAGCAGAGGTTTAAGAACCGAGCTCACTCGGGCCGAAGACCGTGAGCTCTCCATTGCAGAGCGTTCACAACACGGTATTGGCTCGAGCTTTTATCTATCCCTTCATGCCGATAGTCAGTTGGCCTCAGGGCAAATCAATGTTTATTATCAGGCCGCGACTGAAAATGCAAACGTGACGATTCGTGACAATGCCCTTGTGGCCTTAAATCAACCAGGCGCGGATGCCAATCATCGCCGTTTGCTTTTAAGTCTCGTACCCGACTTGCAGCGTGGTGAACGCTACGCAACCACGCTGGCTCGAGCCCTCGCTCAAGCTGGCTACAGCGCAAATCAAACCTTAGGATTACCACTTGAGGTTCTAGAAGGAGCGGCTGGGCGAGGTGTTCTTATTGAATTTAGTTTCGCTGATTTAGCAAAGCCACAACTTCCCAATCAACTTGCGGATGCTGTGCGTACACTCTTAGCGCAAGCGGAGAATTAAATGATGCGCTTCAAAAAACATTGGGGCATGAAAAAATATTGGCGTATTGTGCTGCGTGTTCCTATCTTGGTTGGCTTTGCTATTTTCCTCTTGGGTCTCATTTCGTTTTTCCGCTCGTTCTCGAGTGCGCCGCTACCACCCCTTCAGAAAACGATTGTGTCACCCACCATTGCAACCCAGCATGAAGAGATTGAATTGACACGCTACGAACGTGACCTCGTTGAATTGCCCCTACGTGTTGAACTCGAGTTGACCAATGACCCAACCCAACGCTACCGAGCAATCCTTACAGCACTCCGTGATCAATTAAGTCAGGAAACTACCCGTCTATGGCCCGAAGCCTTAGCGCTACCTGATGTGTTCGTACTCGAGACCAACGGTACCCGTGAGGTCACTTTACACTTTTCTTTTGATGAAGCTATTGCAGTAAGTGTTTTAGATGAGTTGCGGCTTTACCGCAGCATCAGGACGACGCTTTCTCGCAATGGTGCTAGCCGTGTACAAATCATCGTCAACGAAAATGCTGAAACATTTTTAGGACATCTCTCGCTCGAGAATACGCTAAATTAAAGGATTTTGTAGACATGGAAGTGTGGTTCACGATTGACTGAAGCGAACCTCATAATGATGGGTGACACTCTCAACTTTACTATGGATACATCCGCGTCAACATTCTTGGAAAAGGAATGACTTCACGCAAATGACTCACACCTGTAAGCCAAGCGAGAAACCGCTCGAGTCCCATGCCAAAGCCAGCATGTGGCACACTGCCATATTTACGTAAATCGAGATACCAACCAAAAGCTTCTTCAGGTAGGCCGTGCTCGGCAATCCGCTGTTTTAATAGTTCATAATCGTGAATGCGCTGCGAACCACCAATAAGCTCACCGTAACCTTCAGGCCCAATCATGTCGTTACAAGCGGCAAGTTTGTCATTGTGAGCTTGGGGTTGCATATAAAACGCTTTGATGTGTGCAGGGTAACTGTGAATCATCACAGGGCGGTCAAAATTCGCGCCAATAATTGTCTCGTGTGGCGCACCAAAATCATCACCCCATTCGATAGGTTGGATACCCGCTTCGACATTTTCAGGTAAATCTTTCGCAGCGATTTTTTGGCGAATAATTTCTAGAGCGTCGTCATAACTTATGCGCGGAAAGTTACCTGACGCACTCGGTTCTAATTTGCTAACATTGCGTTTTAAAATGTCGAGTTCTATCTTGCACTTCTCGAGTACCCGCCCCACAACATCACTCACCATCGCTTCTTGCAAATTCATGTTATCTTGCCAATCTGCGTAGGCAACTTCAGGCTCAATCATCCAAAACTCGAGGAGGTGTCTTCTCGTCTTTGACTTTTCTGCGCGAAAGGTTGGCCCGAAGGTATAAACTTTGCCCAGTGCCAACGCACCTGCCTCTGCGTAAAGTTGACCTGATTGCGATAAGTAAGCTTTATCTTCGCCGAACAAATCTATCTCAAAAAGATTTGTCGTGCCTTCGACAGCGGTGGGCATAAAAAAGGGTGAATCGAATTTTACGAAACCACGATCAGCAAAAAAATCATGAATCGCCCGCGTCACTTCATCGCGCACACGCATAATGGCCCAAGGGCCTTTGTGCCGCAAATAGAGGTGGCGATTCTCCATCAAGAAATCTACGCCATGTTCTTTTGGGGCGATAGGGTAATCTTCAGAAACCGAAACGACTTCGACGTTATTCAGTAGTAACTCGACACCCGAGGGAGCCCTGGGCTCTGCTTTGACTTCACCCGTTACAGTGATACTACTTTCTAACGTTAAGCGTTTAGCTCGTTCAAAAATATCTTCACTGACATCACTTTTTGCAATTACACCTTGCACGAAACCTGTGCCGTCACGCAGTTGTAAAAACGCGATTTTGCCACTCGAGCGGTGACCCGCCAGCCAGCCTTTGACCGTAACCTGTTGACCGATGTGTTTAGGAAGTTCATGGATAAAAGTTTGCGACATAATGAAGAGTTTAACCTAGTTGCTGGGAGGGGAGTTGTAAATATGCTATGAGTCCTCAGTACATATCAAAACCCACGTTTAAAAAATTTGCGTGAGCTTTTGCTTATCTTCTTTTAACTGCTCCAATGTACAAGGGTGACTGTTTTATTGAGCCAATTGCTTTGCAAGATACCGTAGATAACAGTAGATAACAGTATCGAGTTTTGGCCCATGCTCCGTTTTCCAAGACTGACGAATGTGCCCTTCTTTTACATGACCACACTGAAGGACAACCTTTCGCATGGCAAGGTTGTCCACTCGAGTCGTGCCTTCAATTCTCGATAGTAGGGGATAGGTTTCAAATAAGTAGCTCGTTAACCAAGTGACGGCTTGTTTCCCAACCCCTTGTTCTCTAAGCTCACTGTGAATTCGCAAGTCAAATAAAGGGCTGCCATCTTCAACATCGTCTAAATCAAACAAAGTGATAAGCCCAATGCGTGATGTAGCATCAGCAACGATTCACGTTCGGCAGGAAGGTCGAGTTGTTTATAAGAAAGAGTCATGTCGAAGTATCTTACTGGAATAACCGCAATAAAAATTTCACGACCACAGGCGTCGTGAAATTAATCACTTTAGGAGATAAAATCCGTAAAAATTAGAGATGATATCCAATTAGGAGGGGTATTAGCTACCCGTAAACGTCAAGATGTAGCACGTGTGTATCAGCCCCTGTTACACTACTGTGTGCGTTTAACATCACTTACCATCAACGGTTTCAAAAGTTTTGGCGATAAAACAACCATCGAATTCTCCGAAGGGGTTACGGGTATTGTTGGCCCCAACGGTTCAGGTAAATCGAACGTCATTGATGCCCTCAAATGGGCTATGGGCGGCGGACGAGCCAGTGAATTTCGGGCGGGAGAAAAGACCGACCTCATCTTTCATGGCGCAGCAGGGAAGAAGAGTATCGGCTACGCCGAAGTCGAGCTTACCCTAAAAAACGGCAAACAAGCCATTAATATTGGGCGCAGTATGTTCAAAGACGGCACGACAAAGCTCCGTCTCAACGGACAAAGTGCGCGGTTCATAGACATTGACGAGGCTATTTCGGGTTCAGGGCTCGGGCGCGGCGGCGTTTCGATTATTGGTCAGGGTGAAGTTTCGGGTGTGCTGATGGCTGACCCTGAAAAACTGCTCGGCTACGTGGCAGAAGCTGCTGGTGTTGCCAAGCTTGCTGCGCGGCGCGAACAGGCGCAAGACCGTTTAGAGACTGCCAAGGAGCACCTCGAGCGCGTCAGTGAACTCATGCAAACTCTTGCCACGCAAGTTGAGCGACTCAAGGTTGAGGCAGCCCAAGCTCAACGCCATACCGAACTCACCAAGGAAGCATTACAACTGAAATACACACTCGCCATCCAACGTGAGCAGTCACTCTCTACAGAAGTCAAAGAGCTCCAAATTCAAGAAGCACATCTTGGAGACGGCATCGAGCAAGGCCGCGAACAACTCACGCTCACCCAAACACGCTGGCACGAACTCCGCCAGACCTTAGCGTCACTCGAGGAAGCCTACCGCGTTGCTGTCACGGACGCAGAAGCGAAGCGTGGTGACGTGCGCGTCGCCGAAGAGCGTGTAACGGCCTTGACCGAACAGCAAACTGTTTTAAGCCGCGAAATTGCCAACTTGCGAAACGAGATGTTGCGCCTCGAGAGTTTAGAAGCACCAAGTGTGCCCGGGGAGAGTTTGGCAGAACTCACCCAACTCGAGAGTGACGCGCAACTTGCTTTTCAAAGTTTGCAACAGGCTGTTAATGAACTCGAGAACACTTTAAGCATCGAACAACAAAAGCTCGAGTCGCTGCGTCGTCAACTTTTAAGTGAAGAACAAGCCCGCGCAGGTTATGAATCCAAACGCGAACAACTCAGCGAACAACTCGCCATGGTTGAGAATCGTTTAGCGACACTCGTTACTACACAAGATATAGAACCACTCACTCTTGAAGTTAATAGTTTAACTGAGCAAGTGAAGTTACTCGAGGGCAACCTAGAAACAAAACGTATTACTTTTACGGAAGCTCAACAAGCTTATGCTAAAGCCAACGCCGAAGCCGAAGCCTTAACAAGAGCAGCGCAAAAAGCGAGAGCAGAATTTGAAGCGCGTCGTGGCTACGCACAAGGCCCCAAACACGCCCTCACCTCGGGTATTCCTGGTATTCACGGCTCTGTCGCCGACTTGTTGCGCGTGCCTGATGAATACAAGCAAGCTGTCGCTAGCGCGTTGGGGCGACGTTCTGAATATGTCGTTGTAGATACAGCCGAAACAGGTCAGGATGTTCTTGCCTATGTCAAACGTGCAGGCGGTTGGGTCACGGTGTTGCCACTCGATTTAATCAGAGCACAAAAAGCAACACTCACCCAAAACATTGTCAGTGAACCCGGCGTGATTGGTTTGGCCGTTGATGTTATTGACTTTGAAGCGCAGTTTGCTAACATTTTCTATCAGCTTTTTGGTAACACGACGCTGATTCATTCGATGGGCCAAGCTGTAACCATTTCGCGTAGGCATTCGTACCGCCCACGTTTTGTCACGCTCGAGGGTGAAACACTCGAGGGCTACGGCGCGATGACCGGTGGACAAAACCGCACGAATATTTCCGTGCTCGGTGCAGCCAGTGATGTCGAAGAAGCTGAAACTGAAGCTGAAAAAGCACGGACGTTTGCGACCTCAGCGCGTCAGCGACTCGATACTTTACAGGGTGAAGTGCAATCCCTCCTTGCTTCACAGCAAAGCCTCGCACAAGCATTTAACGAAAAATCTCAGACATTAGCTAAACTCCGCGAAGAGCAAGCGGTGAATGCTTCATTACAAAATGAGCTCTCCGAACAGCATCTCATGGTTGCACAACAACTCGAGTCTCTCATTGCGCCTACACTCAACGCAGATGCAAGTATCTTGCCGGGTCTCGAGGGAAGCACCACGCAATATCAAGCAGACTTACTCGGGAAACGTGGTGAACTTTCAACCTCCAATGAACGTTATCAAGAAACCCGTCAACGCTTTGCCTTGGCGGTAGAACGCTCACGCCAATACGAACTTGATATTAAACGCTTTGAAGACGAGCAACAACGTTTAACAAGCATCAAAGACCAGTGGCTAGAAGCAGAGCGGCGTTCTGCGGTATTACAAGAGCAAAGCAAAGAAGCTCAAGAGCAACTAGATAAAGCGCGTGCTTCTTTACCTAAAGATATTAAAGATAAACGTTTACAAGTCGAGGCAACACGTAAAGAAACCCAAGACGCTGAAGCCTCCATGAACGCTCTCACTGAAACGCAAGCACACAGAGCGGAAGAACTCGAGGGTATCAAACTTACCCTAGCACGGCGTGAAGCAGCTTTAGAAATTGCACGTGAAGAAAAGAAAAATTTTCCTGAAGGTTTAACTCTTTTAGAAATGTCCAACCGCGCGGCGCGTGACCGCCTAGGTTACGCTGAAAAAGAGCTTGCCGAAATCGGCCCCGTGAATCACCGTGCCACGATTGAACTCGAGGAACAACAAGCAAAACTTGATGACTTAGAAATTCAAACCGTGCAAGCAACACTTGCCGTCACAGAACTCGAGGCTGCACTACAAAAAATTGACGAGGAAACAACGGTTAAACTTACAGTCGCAATCACGCAACTTAGGCAAAATTTCAAAACCTATGCAGCAGAGCTTTTTGGTCCAACCGTAAATGCTGATATTGACATGCACGACGAAAACGGGCGACCTATTGGCATTGCGATTCGTTTGCAACCGCCAGGAAAACAAACAACCGCGCTTTCACTGCTTTCCGTGGGAGAGCGCACGATGGGTGCAATGGCCTTTTTGTTTTCACTCATGCAAGGTGACGGCACCCAGCGTTTACCGATGGCGATTCTTGACGAGGTAGATGCGCCACTTGACGAAGCCAATATTCGGCGGTACTGCCAGTTTCTTGAGTACCTCGCTAAAGAAGGTACACAGTTTGTTTTAATCACTCACCAAAAGGCAACTTTTGAAGTTGCAGACGTGTTGTGGGGTGTAACCTCTGACCGAGGTGTGAGCCGCGTGTTTAGTATTGCGAAAAAGGATTATGCGGCTGCGTAAAGGCTTACCTCAACGACTTGCGCACAAGAGGTGTAGTAAGCAGAACAGTGAAAATGATGACTTTAGAATACATTGTGACTTTAGAATACATAGCTTTGCACTGTTCTCAAACCCTCTACATTTAGTATCAAGGTTGTAGGCTCATGCTACTTTGAACAATGTGAATCGAATCTCAGTTATTTTTGCGGATCATCATCCGCTTGTGCGTACGGGTGTTCGGGCAACACTGGCACTCGAGCCTGACCTACGTTTAGTAGCTGAAGCGCAAAATGGGCCAGAAGCCTTAAACTTGATAAAAATGCATCTTCCTGATGTTTTTCTTTTTTATCTCAACACACCAGGACTTCATCCTTTGGAAACGGTGCAAGCGGTGCAAGCGGTCTCAACTCACACGAAACTTGTCGTACTAGCACCACCTCAAGAAGCCACACTGATTTATCCCATGGTACGCGCGGGCATTGCGGGTTACCTCCTCGAGCATGAGAGTACGGACGTACTTGTAAACGCCATACGCACGGTGTATCAAGGTGGCAATTGGTTTAGTAAAGAAGTCTTAGCAGCACTTGCACAAAATCCAGAAGAAATGGTGCGCTCGGGTGTCGTCGCCGACCTCACAGACCGTGAACTCAGTATTTTATTTTTAATTGCTGAAGGCAAAACGAATCACGGCATTGCCAAAGAACTAAGTCTTGCCGAGCAAACGGTAAGAAATTATGTCAGCCGCATTTATGACAAAGTGGATTTGCACTCGAGGTCTGAGCTTATCGTCTGGACACGCGAGCAAGGCCTCATGATTGAACGGCAACCAAGCCGTAGACCGATTGGTCAAGTTATTCGGATTAATGGGGATGATTAAGATGCCTTATAGAAGCAACTTGGAATACTTAAAAAGATTTACGCCCGACATTGGCCGGGCGTAAAATTTGATGTTAACGAAGGCACCTGATTTTCAGCTCACGGTCTGTCATACGCATCGTCATATCCAATTGTTGAATATAACCATACTCTTCTCTCACTTTAGACCTCATAGCTTCAAGCTTTTTGTTACATTCAATCAAGAGAGATGCACTCATTACTTCTATGAACAATTTGGCTTGTTGCTCAGGGATCATAATCAGTTACCAATCTTTCAAATCATCTTTAATTGCTTCGTCAGCGAGCTTGGCGTAAATACGTGTGGTTTGAATGTTTTCGTGGCGCAAGTGTGAAGCAACACGACCTAAATCTTTGGTTTGTGCGTAGTAGCGTGTGCCGGCACCGTGGCGCAATCCGTGAACGGCTTTTTCGTTGTAGCTCACACCAGCTTTATCACAAAGTGAGCGGAAACACTGGCGGGCTCTGTCGGTATTCCAAGGTAACACGTGGTCATGACTGCGCTTGAAGCGTTTGCGTTCATCGGGAATAGTTCTTAACTGTTGCAGGGTTTCCTCGAGCTTACTCGACATCATCACGCTGGCTTTTTTTCCGCCTTTGCCTATGACCGTAAATGAGCCCCGTGACCAGTTAATATCTGACCACTTTAAGTTACACATTTCGCTAATGCGTAAACCCGCATGTGCACCGAGCAACACCATCGCGCTCGTAATGGGGTCAGAAAGCCCTAACAATTTATCTACATCAGCCACGCTGTAAGGTTTTCGTTTTTCCCAATCTGGTGTGGGATCAGGAGCAGGGGAGACATTCTCGAAAGGATTCGCTTCTGTTGCCTTGGCCCAGCGAAGAGCTTTGTAAAGTGTGCGTGCCGCAGCAAGTTTGACTTCAATGGTCGAAGCGTTAAGCGGTTTCCCTGTTTTGGCATTGGGTACGGTCTCGAGCCTGCGCACATAGAGCACACCCGCGTCACGTGATGGGCGTAATATGTTTTCACGTTGCCAGTAATCAACAAATTCTAAAATGCATTGCTTATATTTTCTCAAACTGCCACTACTGCCTTTGCCACCTTTGGTGCCGTGTAAAAATAAATACGCTTGCGTGAGTTCCCAAAGCTCTTCACCATCGTGTGCGTTGGCAGCGACCATCGCGCGACGACGCAAATCCGTTTCGTTTAAGTGCGCCCACGCTTCGGCTTGGGCTAAGGGTTGACCAGTGTAACGCTCGAGTCTCATTGTGCGCCTTCGGGTCTGAGCCGTTTATCAAGTTTTACGATTTCTCTAGAAACTTCTTTGATTTTTCCAAAGTCGGGATGTTGCGGATTAATAAGGTAATTCTTTTCAAACGGACAAACAACAGACGGAACCTCGAGCATAAACTCTGTCGCGGTTTTGCTCCAATGTGTTCCAAAGATTTGCGTCGCTTTGTACATGTTGCCATCTTTAGCATCTCGCCAAAGTTGTAAAAGATGTTTTTCAGTTATCGTTTTCTTCGTTACTTTATTGGGTAATCGAATAGTCAACAAGGTTTTTTCTGCAAAGTTGGCTGCGTCCACATTAGCGAGAAGCTCGAGGATGGCAAGGGCTGGGCTTGCAGAGCAATAAAGCATCGGCGTACCGCGTTCATTCCAGCGCATAGCACTATATAAACCCCCGGAGCCATCCAGGGGGTTGAAGTGCGGGGAGTGAGCATAAGGAGCAGTATGGTCAAACAGGCGGTAAACAAGCATCAAAACATTCCGTAGACATGACCAATCAATTCAGATTTAATACGCTCGTAGCCCAAAACAGAATCGAGAAGTTGCAAGGGTGTTTTGTTGTCCAAGGAAGGTCTGGGCATTTTTAACCACCTTATCGCGGCTTCTTCACTTGAGAAGGTTTGCAAAGCCAACTCGTGCACAGAACTTAGCATCTCGAGCTTGAGACGTTCGCCCATTTCAAACTCTTGGGTCTCGAGTCGCCTCAGCAGCGTTCGAGGTGAGATATCTAAAAATGCTGCGGCTTCCGTTTGAGTCTCAAACGTGCCAATGATACCTGACATGGGAGCGTCTTGTGAATGTTTGACCAATTTCATTGCCATAATCAACCTCCGTCATTATGACGGTCATCATACGCCATTTTGCCAGAAAACCTGTTTAACCTAGATACATATTCCAGGAAAGTATCCTTTCCTGGAATATGTAATTGAATCTAAATATATGTTTCACAATACATTATCAACCTGAAGATTTCACAAGATGCCTAAATTGACCGGGGTACTAACTAACGTCTTTAACATCTGCATATCTCGAGTGCTATCCAATGTTAGTGAACGAACATGCTACACTCAGACGCTATGAAGTTTCAGGCTGTTAAAGGCACTTACGATATTCTCCCCTCCAACCAAGCCAAAGATGTTTACGAAAACCAAAGCACCTGGCAGTATCTCTATGGTGTGGTCGAGACGGTTCTAAGCCGTGCGGGTGTTAAAGAGCTGACTACGCCGATTCTCGAGCAAGCTGAGGTTTTCGTCAAATCCGTAGGCGAATCATCGGATATTGTCGTTCAGAAAGAAATGTATACGCTCGAGGATGCTGGCGGCAGATTCCTTGCCCTGCGTCCCGAATTTACCGGCGGTGTGATGCGGGCATTTATTGAACACGGGATGCACGTTCAACCTATGCCTGTAAAGCTTTGGAACCGCGGGCCCATTTTTCGCGCTGAGGTACAACCGCAACGTGGACGCTTCAGACAATTTCACCAAGTCAACTGCGAGATTATTGGCTTGGATAATCCTGCTACAGATGCTGAGGCCATCACATTGCTTTATACGGTATTAAGTTCACTTGGTCTAAAAAATATGGTCGTCAAACTGGGTTCGGTAGGCGACCCACAAGACCGCATAGCGTACAACGACTATTTGCGCGAAACACTCAAAGATGCCAAGTTGTCCGAGACGAGCCGTGAGCGTTTGCGCTTAAATCCAATGCGCGTGTTGGATAGTAAAGATAAAGGCGATCAGGAGATCGTTAAGGAGCTTAAGAAGCCGCTCGAGTTCATCCATGCAGAAGCGAGAGCGCATTTTGATGCCGTGCAAACATACTTGAGCGATTGGCAAATTCCTTTCGAGATAGATGATGCCATCGTGCGCGGGCTCGATTACTATCGGCGCACGGCATTTGAAGTTCACCACAAAAGCATCGGCGCACAGTCGGCACTTTGTGGTGGTGGACGGTATGACGGTCTAATAGAAAGTTTGGGTGGCCCTAAAACACCGGGCGTGGGTTGGGCATTTGGTGTCGAGCGCGTCTTAGATGCTATGCAACAAGATGGCGTAATAGTAGACGAAACGTCAAAGCCCGTCTTGTATTTTGTACCATTAGATGATGAGGCCATCAGCGAAGTAATGCAAGCAGCTCTTGCCTTACGAAGCGATTTTCAAATCGAACATGCCTATACCGCCCGCAAACCTGG
Source organism: Trueperaceae bacterium (assembly GCA_051649365.1). GTDB lineage: Bacteria > Deinococcota > Deinococci > Deinococcales > Trueperaceae > CAVTAE01. The sequence goes on along the minus strand of JBOFGY010000315.1, from coordinate 7,495 downwards.
CAAGGGTTTACAAGAAGCAGACCGCGCGGGTGCAACCTTCGCAGCCCTACGTGGTAAAACCGAACGTGATAACAAAACGTACCAAGTCAAAAACCTAAAATCAGGCGAACAAGTTGAAATTAAAGAAACTGAGTTAAAAGAATTTTTAGGGAAAAGAAAACAAGGCTAAAAGGTTTGAATCTGAGCAGTGGCTCAGATTCAATATAAAGTAGTTGTCTGTAGGCAAGATAACCCGCTGGGATACATAACGTAAGAGTTTCATAAGAAGTTCCAGGGGCACAACTTTTTCTAAACCAACGTGTGTTTCTCACAAAAAGTATCAGTAGTACTATCAAAACTTAATATTTTTGACCATTTGATTGGCAAGTTGACATTTGTGAAGAAGTCCCGCACCATGCTACACTCAGACGCTATGAAGTTTCAGGCTGTTAAAGGTACCTACGATATTTTCCCCTCCAACCAAGCCAAAGATGTTTACGAGAACCAAAGCACCTGGCAGCATCTCTACAGTGTTGTCGAGACCGTTGGCTTAAATAATCCTCCTACAGACAAGCAAACCAAAAATCTCTTCCCTCTTCCCTCTTCCCTCTTCCCTCTCGAACTATGAAACGAACACACACCTGCGGCGAATTAAGAGCAAGTCATGCAAATCAAGAAGTCATGCTTCAAGGCTGGGTCTCGAGAATCCGTGATTTATCGGGGAAATATTTTATTGTCCTGCGTGACCGCACGGGCATCGTGCAACTTACTGTGGAAGAAGCGAACTTGAACTACAAAGTTGCATCCGAACTTGGCTCAGAGTTCGTGATTGAAGTGAAAGGTCACGTGCGCTTGCGTGACGAAGGACAGCGCACTAAAACCTATGGGACAGGGGACATTGAAATTATTCCTACTGAGCTGACGGTTCTCTCGAGGTCGCAGACTCCCCCATTTCCTGTAGACGGCACACCTGTGAATGTTTCTGAAGATTTAAGGCTTAAATATCGCTATTTAGATTTGCGCCGTCCTGATGCAGCAAAAGTCTTAAGGCTTCGTCATACCGTGACCAGAGCGATTTGGGACTATTTGTGCGAACGTGAATTTATCCAAGTAGAAACGCCATTTTTGACACTTTCCACACCGGAAGGTGCGAGAGATTTTGTCGTGCCATCCCGTTTGCAGCCGGGTAGTTTTTATGCGCTGCCACAGTCACCGCAGCTTTTCAAACAAATGTTGATGGTCGCAGGCTTTGACCGTTATTTCCAGATTGCCCGTTGTTTCCGTGATGAAGATTTGCGTGCAGACCGTCAACCTGATTTTACGCAACTCGATATCGAGATGTCTTTTGTGCAGCAAGACGATGTTCTCTCGCTCAATGAGGGCTTGATGCAACATGTTGTGAGAGAATCCCTGGGTATTGATATTCCTTTGCCGTTCCCGAGGATGTCCTATCACGACGCGATGAACCGCTATGGCTCAGACAAACCTGACGTAAGGTTTGCGCTCGAGCTCGTTGATGTCAGCAATGTTTTCGTATCCACAGGCTTCAAAGGATTCTCGTCCGTCCTAGAAAACAAGGGTGTTATCAAAGCTCTTGTCATCCCCTCACAGTATGCTGAGAAACTTACGCGCAAGACCTTGGACGAACTCGAGGCACACGCAAAGACCTACGGTGCTAAGGGTATGGCCTGGCTCAAGCGCAGTCCTGAAGGTCTGACTGGCCCGATTGCAAAATTTTTATCGGATCTTGAAAAATCTGCTTTATCTGAGCTCAGCAATGAAGGTGACACGATTTTGATTGTTGCGGATAAATGGAAAATTGTCAGTGCTGCCTTGGGAGCTGTTCGCTTGAAGTTGGGGCATAATTTAGCTTTAATGGATAACGACAAAATGGCGTTTTTGTGGGTTGTGGATTTTCCACTTCTCGAGCAAGACCCAGACACACAGGCGTTTACGTATATGCACCATCCGTTCACCAGACCACGTGATGAAGATTTGGAAAGGCTCGAGTCTGACCCTGCCTCTGTGCGCGCTTGGGCGTATGACTTAGTTCTAAACGGGAATGAAATCGGCGGTGGCTCACTGCGGATTTACACACAGGAATTGCAAGAACGAATGTTCAAAGCGATTGGCATAGACAAAGACGAAGCAGAGCGCAGGTTTGGATTTTTTCTCGAGGCGTTGTCTTACGGTGCGCCACCGCATGGCGGTATTGCTTGGGGTTTAGACAGACTGGTTATGTTATTAGCAAAAACGGATAGCATCCGTGATGTGATTGCCTTTCCAAAAAATCAACGTGGTGTAGAAGTGCTGACGGGGGCTCCTGGTGTGCTCGAGCACAAGCAGCTAGCCGAATTGCAAATTGAAATTAGAAAAGGGGAAAAGGGAGAAGAGGAGAAAAGGGGATTACAACCTCTCCCCTCTTCTCCCTTTTCCTCTCCTCACGTTTCGTCAAATAAGGACAGAAAATGATTCCACTCGTGATTCTCGACCTCGACGGTACGATTGTCGGCAAACAAGGCATCGTTCAAGATTGCGTTTGGAAAGCCGTTGAAACCGCCCAAGAACAGGGGATGAAGTTTGCCGTCTGCACGGGCAGGCTTGGTGTCGGCACCGCACACAAAATTGCTCAGCGTCTTGGGCCAAATAATCTTCATATTTTCCAGAGTGGCGCACATATTGCGTATGCCTCAGGAGAATCTTATAAAGTATTTTCGCTCAAAGAGTCCACCACGAAACAGATTATTGAAGCAGCTAGAGAATTTAGTGTGGTGCTTGAACTCTACACGCCTTCTACGCTTTATGTAGAGCGCACCACGCCCCTGAGTGAAGCACATGCCAAAATGCTCGGCACAACGGCGATTGTGCGTGACCTCATTGAGGTTGTTGAGGTGGAACCTATCATTCGCGTGCAGTGGGTCGTTACAGGTGAAGAATACGAGCGCATTGCTGAATTGTCGTTCGAGGGTATTCAATCAAGTAGTGCAACGGCTCCTGCACAAAAAGGTGCGTACTTTGTGAGTCTCACTCAGCAAGGTGTCTCGAAGGGCTCGAGTGTTGAACTCCTCGCAGAGGCTATGAAAATTGACCTAAAGCATGTGATGGCCGTAGGGGATAGTCATGGCGACGAGCCGATGTTAGAGCGCGTGGGCTTCCCTGTTGTGATGGCGAATGCGTCGGTTGATTTGAAAGAAAAATATAGCCTTCAAGCGGGCAATGTAGAGCAGTGCGGTATCGTTGAAACAATAGAATTTGCGCTTCAGCAGGTGATTTTCTAACTAAACTTATCCATTCTCTCTTTTTGCCATTCAATATAATCAGGTGATTAATTTCACGACACCTATGCTCGTGAATTTTTTATTTCATCTATTTAGGGTTTCAAGTCATGACATTCCTGTCAGCAAAGGGCCGAACATCTTTAGGCATTGAAGTTGCTAAACATGGTTAGGAGGTGGATGGGTGCTCAAGCCTAAAAAAGTTTCTAAGCTTCTCCCATAAAAATAACCCCGTGCCGTCGTCGTACACGGGGTTATTTTAAGGATTCCAAGCCCTTAAATTAATTTAGGTTTAATTTAGCGAAGTGAAGTGCTGAGGTAAGAAACTAACGCTCCAGACTACCGAGCTGTAAAAATTAAGGAATCAAGGTCGTAAGTGGTTGAAGTGCTTCCTGCAAACGTGTGGTATTCAGCAATGGTACTGCCGTAAATATCATCGCTGTCATCAATCTTAATGCCCAACGAGATACCTTTAGCAGATAGCGTTAGATCAAGGCTGGAACCATCCTTTTCATACCAGTAAAAGACGACATTATAGCGAGTGACACCCAAATTAGCATCCCCGCCGTAATTGTAGGGGTAGCCTATTTCATTAACTGCGCTAAAACTTCGCTGTGTGCGAAATCCAGGTTTATCTGTTACGTTTTGGGCGATGAGCCAGACTTCTGGGTCGCCTTTAACCCAAGGTTCTTTTCTATCATTAAGTTCAACTGTACCTATATTAACTTGATGAGCACGGTTCGCTTGAGCAGTCAATTCCCCTGCTGGTATTTCTGGGTTTTCTGATCCTGGCAGGCTCTCTGATTCGTGCAGGAGTTGGCCCGCGTCATCGGTTCGTTCGTTCTGACTTAGGATTAGAATAGGTTGTGTAGGTGGCGTTTGTGCGTCAAGTGTGTGTACGTTACCTGCACTATCAAAGGCTTTAATTTCTTTGATAGTTAAGTCGTCAGCATCAACAGGTAAGTAAGCTACAAGCGGCGCAAAGCTTTTTGCATCCCACGTTTCAAAATGTTCTGGCACAGCAACCTGAAGGCGCGGAATACTATTGGTGAGCTGGTCAACCGTCTCCAACGCTCCAGCATCCTGACTGGACAAACCTTCCCCGGACGGATAGGCATTGGCAAGTGCCTGACGAATATCTACAGTGCTGCCTTGGGCTTGGAGTTGTGACTGTGCCGCTACCAAGGATGTATAAAGGACATTAGTGTCACCGTCAAAACGCTTGGCGACTTCCTGCTGAATATGTTCCCGAACGCTACTGTCAGTGGTGGCTTTGGCAAAGAGTTGCGCCAAGGTCTCGAGCGAGGTGTTCATCGTTTCTTCAGTGGTAGCCTTATCACCTACATCCACTGGCTCCGGTATTTCGGTTACCTCTGGTGTTTCCGTAGTCTCAGGCGTTGAAGTGCTACAAGCTCCTAGAAAAAGTAAAAAGATGAGAATGAATATTGAGCTAGCCCTTTTGCTTACCTTTAGGTGTTTCATTATGTTCTCCTTTTCTGCTCGAGCGTTTCTCAAGCTACAAACTGCACGTCGAAATAACTTTACGCGCCTTAACCATCTGCCGTTAATTTTTTGTCCTCCTTTCCTAGTCTCGAGCCGTAGATTAAAGCTGTACTCTCGTATTCCCCTCTGTCTTTGGACAGAAGGGTAAAATGAACTATGGCAACCACGAACCCGCCATTTTTTAAGGCGCAGGTGTACTGGCAGCTTCAGCGTCTTTATAACGACTTAGCTAAGGCAGGTACGCCTCTCACCGAAAAACGTCAACTCTGTTTGGAAGGTGTTTTAGCGGGCTTTAGCTACGAACAAATCGCCAATGTCTTAACGACGCTCGAGCCTACAAGTCCCACAAAGCAAAACAATCTCTACAAGGTCAAAAACCGTATGGAGCACACTAGAACCGTGCTGGAGAAGTTTTTTTTGGCACCCTTTGATCGGGTCGAGGATATTCCCAAGCAGTTGGAACACTATGGTTATCATCAAACCGCCTGGACTTATCTGCTCAGCACAGCTGCACCTAACAAAACCATTACCCTTTATCATTTAGAACGTGGCCCTCAAATCAGCGCACCACATTTTGCGGACACACACTTGCCCAGGGTTCTGCAACACGCCCTCGTCCAGGTCGAATTAAAACCTTCCTTACCCTTTGTCGTGCTCTTGTCAGGAGACGCTTCGGGGAAGGTCTGGTCATTAAGCCCCTCGTCCATTTCGCCGGATGCTCCCTTTAAACCCAATAACCCTATTTACCTACCAAAATTTAAGGAGCAAACGCTGTGGTTCTCAGATATTGGCGTGGAGACGTTTTTGTTGATCGAGTCAAGCTGTGAACTTGGACTGACGCAAGATTGGAAAATGAACGAGCAAAATCTCTACATTTTAAGGCAAGAAGCCGAAGATTTAGATAAACTTCTCGAGGCCTTGCACGTCGTGCAACATCTTAAGCTCGAGACACGCCTCAGTTACATGCAGTTTGAAGTCGTTCCTAAAGTGTGAGACTTGGATAAAGCGATGAAGAATATACCTGTCATTTTTCTAGCGATGACCTCTCCAGCCGCAGCATTGCGGGATGTCCAACGGGAGCGCAGCGTTATCCGCAAGGCTTTGGAAAAGGCTCAGATGAATGGTCACTGCGTTTTGCTCGAGGCAGAAGTAAAAACGGTCGAAGATATTTTTCAGGTCTTCAGAAATTACCCACAGAAGATTTCGATCTTTCATTACGCTGGACACGGCAACGAGGACGCACTTCTCTTATATCTCGAGAAAGAAAAAAGTAGAGGACTAAACGCTTCGACACTTACAACATTACTGAATGACTCAAGCATTAAAGTGGTTTTTCTAAACTCCTGTAGCAGCCAGTCTCATGCCGAGGCACTACTAGAAACTGGCGCACCTGTGGTGATTGCGACCTCAAATCTAGTTCACGACGACATCGCCTGTGACTTTGCAGAAAAGTTTTATGAAGGTCTTGCCAACGGTCACACCATCAAACGGGCCTTCCAGTTGAGCAAAAGTGAGTTGATGACCCGAGCTGATTTCTCTACTGCTCCGACACGTGGGCCCGTAGTGGGAACGCGAAAGGCTGGCGAACATGCGGAGCTGTGGAAGCTTTACACGAGTCGTCAAGGTGCTGAATCTTGGAGGCTCGAGCTAGATAGCCGTGAGCAACCAGCTTCACACTACTACACTTCACCATTAAGCCGCTCGTGGATCGCTTTAGCCCTCACGATACTCCTGGCTAGCGGTGCGCTTTTTGTCGCAAGACCCTTTTTAAGCAGAACACAGAAAGTTAATCATTCCAATCAAACGACAGCAGAGCTTAGCTGCGAGAACCAAATCATTTCTATTCCAGACCCGCAGCTCTTGGAAGCCATCCGTGAGAAGCTCGGTAAACCTTCCGGCGAGATAAGCTGTCTCGAGCTAGTCAGCCTAGAAAATCTTGACGCTTCGGGACGGGGGATTAACGATCTCACCGGACTCGAGTACGCTGTCAACCTTAACAGCCTCGAGTTGGGCAATAATCAGCTTACCGACGTGAGTGCCATCTCAACACTTACGAAGCTCAGGGGCCTCAATCTGCGAGGTAACGCTCTCACCACTCTAGAACCCCTTGCTAACCTAAAAAATCTCGAGCGACTTTTTTTAGGTCACATGCCACTCACAGACCTTTCACCCGTCTACACCTTGTCTAACCTCGAACTCCTGCACATGAATCGTAGCAGTGTCAGCGACCTAAACTTTCTTAGCGGGTCACGCTATCCCAATCTTAAAGACCTGGAGCTTGATGGCAACAAGATCACAGATATTGCAGACCTCAAAACTCTTGACAAGCTAGAAAACCTCAGCCTCGAGGACAATGACCTTACTGACCTCACGCCCCTAGTCGAAAATCCAGGGCTCGGTGAAGGTGACACTCTTCATCTAAACAAAAACCATCTGGATTTAACGACCGGTACTTCCCACCATGAAGCGATGACGAACCTTCGCAACCGAGGGGTGAAGGTTCATCACTAACCAACACCATTAGTTCGTACTATTACTATAATGACAGCCTCAAAATTTTTATTTTACGACCCGCGAGACTGGTGAACTTGGGTAGCTATAGCCTTTCCAAGGTTCATTGAGACAATGCTAAGCTAGGGAGATGATAGCGTATTCATTAGACATGCGAGAACGCGTGGTCGCAGCAGTCAAAGACAAAGGGATGAGTAAAAGCAAGGTTGCCGAAGTCTTCGGAATAG
>JBOFGY010000314.1:0-4904 GCA_051649365.1 Trueperaceae bacterium | reverse complement strand
CATCCTTTTCAGGTGAAGTGTGTAAAAACTCTTTAACCACGCGAACGGCGCGGTGCTCAGCACCTGTTTGATCTTCTTTTGACTGTATATCAGCACACTGCTTAAATGCTTCATTAAGAAGCTGAGCGAGAAGGCTATCCTTTTCTAAACGTGAAGTGGGTGTTTCAAAACTATCAAAGGCTTGAAGTGTCAAGCGTGCTAAGTGATGATTAACAGCAGGGTTGTTCAAAAAAAGATTAGGAAAGCGAAAAAGAACATCTTTATCTAAAAAATGAGAAAAGACCTCTCCAGGAATGTCAAAATTTCTAACAATAAGCGGTGTATCGTCAAGCGGTTCATATGCCCAAGTCTCCCCAGGATTTTGCACGAGCACAGTCGGTTGCGTAATTTTGACAATCTGTTGTGTTTTGCCGTAACGTACTTTCCCGTTAGCACTAAAGACTACCTGAACTCCGTAGTCGCGTATAAGAACAAGTGGCAAATCCTGCATTGGACCCTGAAATTTTTCTAAGGAAAGCCCACCAAAGTCTGCTGGTTGCCAGAGTTTAGTGGGCTGGTTTTCGGTGGGCAGTGATGGGCGAGACATGCTGGTTGCATAATAGCAGCCTCATCTAAGAGAGTAATGATTTTAGAAACTTTCGCAGTTACTCGAGAACAAGAAGTTCATTTTCCTCTGGTAACCAATGCCCAGACCCTGGAACAATAGCACTTTCAACTTCATTAGCTACTGCTCTCATAGATTGCGCCGCCAATCTCCAAGACTGTAATTCACTGCTTGGTACAAGCACAGGCATAGTTGGGTTATTGACAGCACTCGGGGCTGGGTCTCAATAGCGTCTTCATAAGTCCACTATTCTGAGAAACAAAAGTTGCTTTACACAATTTTTGCAAAATCGCCCATAAAGTCAGCATTTCTTCGCGTTGCAATGTAAACCAACTAACGTTACTCGGAATAATTTACTCACTTCACACCAAAGCGAGATGCCCGCGCCCGTCATTGAAAAAGCCGTTGATTGAGGTCAACTCGAGGTTACCCGTTGCACCCTGATAAGAACCCATACCGCCTATAAAACGCCCCTTGACAGCTACAGTTACCTTCGAGCCTTCTGCCTTAATCATTCCTTCGTAAGCTAAAAACAAAAGTTCGCTATTGGGAGCTGCACCTTCGGCTTCAAACATGTTAATTTGCATGGTTCCAAAAATCTCGCCACTATCGGCTGTAACACGATTTGCGGTTGCCCCGTTGATGTGCGTCCTAGCCTCTCGTCCGTCTTCAAAACGCCAAAGAAACGAACCTGTAAGCCTACCTGCTTGAGCAAAAATAAAGGGGTCACTCGAAGACACGTTAAATGTATCCGCGAACTGGTAGCCACCACTTAGTTCAAATGATAAGAGTTTAGGATTCACGAAATATCTCCTCTAAGCTGTTGCATCAATTTTGCTTATTCATTATGTAAATTTTTTGTTTAGCTGAAAGTCGTATAACATAACACCCACATGAGCTGCAAACTCATATGGGCGTTTGGTAAAGAAATCTATTGAGGGCGGATATTGTCTGGACTCCAATAACCTTTGAGCAAAATGATTTGACCCTCGTTATTGAATTGGAAAACGTTCACTCCTTCAAATTCTATGGGTACACCTTCGTTGTTGACACCAGACCCAATCCAGTAAGCAACTGCCTCATTACCGTTCACATGAACATATTGTTCTTCTAATCCAATAGATTGAAACCCACCTACAAATCCTTCACCTTGTTGCAGAACAGCCTCAGGCGTTGTCAACAGGGGTGCGCCTGTCGGGTCCTCGACAACAGCATTAGGGGCACCCACTGCTGGGCACTCATGCTGCGCGTTCCTTCAAAGTAACGCTTCACGTACTCTTGAACTTGCTCGACGGTTAAAGTATTTGTCATCGCCATTGAAGTGTCCTCCTGAGCCAACGTGTGACTTGACAGCACATTCATTAGCAGAGTGAAAAAGGTTAAAAACTTAAACAGAATTGTCTTTGAACGTACCATAAAATTGCCTCCTTGAAAAGTGATTGCGATGAATGAATTGGACTTTGAGTGCCCATGAACTGAGTACCTGATTTAGAGTCTGGTCACTGCCCCACTATTACCTTTGAATCTCCTGTTGTCCAAGTGTTGTAAATCAACATATGCGTAATGAGCCAAAGATCATTGTGTTTGACTAAATCAACCTCGTATTGATTCTTCATTAAGAAATGGCGTGAATGATTCGCTGGTGGTAGATGCTGCGCCTCGACAATGGCATAGAGTTTAGCCTTGTTCCCAGACACACTGATTCGAGGGTTACTGACGACGTGCGTTGTATCAAGCAATGCGACAGAGCCAGCAATACCACCAACAATAGTTTCTTTGCCCTGAAGTAGCGGAAATTCGATACCTACTTTTTTTGCGGCGGGCGTGAAATCGGCTATGGCATCTTCGGTAAAGGCAGAGGCGAATAAATTCATATCATTAAAGTCAATACCTCGGGCAAAGCGGTGCAGTGCATCAAGGATGTTATAACGGTCTTGAATGTCGCCTGGGTGGGCTTGAGTATTTTCGAGGGTTTGTGTCATCGTTCTTTTCCTTTCAAAATGCGTATAGCCTTATAACTGCAAATGAAGTCATTTCAATCTCCACATGATGCACTCTCGGTTGTTCCTCGAGTACGAGTAGGGGTATATCGCCCAAAAAATTCCTCTATTTATTCATTTCCTCAAGAAGTTTCATGACGTTGCTGTCCGCAGCTAATGTTCTCTTCTTAAAAAGCCATTTATCATTTACCTTGATGAGTTCATCATTGAACGTGCCAGAACCCGCCATCGTATTTGTATCTCTATTAAAAACAGTTAAGTAGCAATACATGGTTGCCGTAGTGCCATCTCCTTCAATTTCGTGGTTAGTTAATAAATGTCGTCTGCCTCTTGCAAAACTATCCAGTAATTGTGGGAATTGTAATCGTAAATTGTCTATTCCTTCAGTGCTTCCCCAAAATCCTGATAACGCTCCATCTGCATGAAACGTACTCAAATACTTTTCTATATTTTCACTATCCAGGGCGTTATCGAACGTTGCTGTTAATTGAATAATATCTAATCTATCTTCTGCTGTAAGTTTCATTTTTACTCCTTTGGTTTCTGCTCTCGTCCGTTCACTTACCAACCCTACCTGCGTAAAGCCTTTAACCCGATATTGGGAAACAAGCCACTTGCTACCGCAAACTGCACCCAAGCGGTGGCGAGAGTTTCTAAGGAGCGGGCCGTTTGTAACGAGCCTGCGTCTACAGCTTCGTAGCCACAGTCTCCAATCAACCCTGCAACCGTTGCTTTTGCAGAGGCATTGTCGCCGCAATAAAAGATGCTGGCTTTATCCTCACCAAACAACCGCGACTCGGAAGCTAGAATGTCCGCGAAGGTAACGTTAAACGCTTCAACCACGTTGGCCTCTGGCTCGAGTTCAGCAATCTGCTCGGCGACGGACTGCTTCCTGTTTGTGGCAATCCCGAGTTTTTTACCTGATGGGTCCATTCGCAAATCACTCATAAAGGTGATGACGATTTTTCCCTTTAAGCCTCCTGCACTCCCCAAGGCTTCATTTAACACTTCAGGTTTCACGCCCAAAATCACGACTTCACTTTCCTGCACAGCTTCTTGTGGGGTTGCAACTTTGGCATTTGCTCCTGCGCTTTGGGCGGCTGCTTCAAGTTTCTTTGGGTCACGGGAAAACGAGAACAACACTTGATGTCCTTGCTGCGCCCAGAGTTTGCCGAGGGCAGAGCCCATTGCTCCTGTTCCGATAATGCCAATGTTCATGGTGTCCTTCCTCATTTCAATGTCTACGTGGTTTATTCTCGGCGGCTTACCTTCGAGTCTAAAGCAGAGGTTATACCCTCTGAAAAAACAAATCTTGTAAAAAGTTGGCCCAACTTTTTACAAGACAGATGACTAACATTTCTAGTAGTCGCGCAGAGCTAAAATGAATCATTTATAAATCTGCCTGAGCGGCTTAAGCTGCCACTTGCGACCTCGTTTGAAAAATAATTGTTTCACCCATCGTGTCGGCTCCCATAAGCTGTAGGCAATAGCGTCCAGCATCATCAGCAGTGAGCCAATCAGGTTGCCCATCTGGTCTCGAGCGCGTCTTTATCGGTGTGGCTAAAACAAGATTATTGACCCGAACACCAAACCCTTTATTCTCGGCGGCAAGCACGTTACCTAACATCAGTTGTCCTGCTGCGGACGCTGAAATAGGCCCAGCCGTTGGCACGGGATGAATGGCCCCACCACCGTTAATGAGGGTGTAAGTGCCTTTGGATTCTTGAAGTAACGGGATAAATGTCTTTGCTGCAATAAAGTGAGCCGTTAAACTGTTATTGATAAGGGTATGCCAAAGCTCGAGTGAAATCTCAGTAAGGGGTTGACCTTGCCACCAACCACCCAAGGATGCAACCACATGGTTAATATGTCCTAAATCAGTTTTGAGTTCGGCGCGTAACTGCTCGGCAGCTTCCAGTGAACTTATGTCAGCTACTTTAGTAAGTAGATTAGGATGATGTAACTGCGTTTTAAGCTGCTCGAGTTTGTCTTGCGAGCGAGACGGCACAATCACAGTTGCGCCCGCAGCAAGAAGCTGACGGGTAATACCTTCGCCTACTTCACCTGCACCACCTAAAACTAGAATGTTTTCTTTATCGAGCATAAGTATGTACTCCTTATTTGGTTACTATTTATAACCAAGTATGATTTTATAACCAGAGCAAGAATTTGTCAAGTTTAACGATTGAGGTTTAAGTTGCTAAAACAAAAATGGCTTACAATCATGAAGTTACGAGGTGTAGCAACGTGTCTAAAGTATCTGAAAAATTTTCCAAAGGTCCGTTTAACCCGCAATTTTT
>JBOFGY010000313.1:0-22189 GCA_051649365.1 Trueperaceae bacterium | reverse complement strand
CAATACACGGCCGCGTAGAGTGATTTCACCGGTCATCGCATAATCACCGCGTACCGGGCGACCTGTAAGCGCACTGACAACAGCGGTAGCCATAGCAATGCCTGCACTGGGGCCGTCTTTGGGCGTGGCACCCTCGAGCACGTGAACGTGTAAGTCTCGAGTTTCGTAAAAATCTTCAGGGATGCCAAAATCTTTAGCGTGATTGCGAAGATAAGCAATGCCTGCATAAGCCGACTCTTTCATTACGTCACCAAGTTGGCCGGTGAGGTTTACTTTGCCCTTGCCAGGTACACTCACGACTTCAATGTCAAGAGTGACACCACCAACAGGTGTCCAGGCTAAGCCGTGGGTCAAACCAACTTGCGGTTCTTTTTCAGCTTGCTCGTCACGGAAAGGTGGCACACCTAGAAGTTTTCTGGCTTCGTCACGGTCTACAGTGCGCGTGTTGTCCCACTTGGCATCCAAAAAATCTTTTGCAGATTTGCGCGCAATTTTGGCGAGGAGTCTGTCCATATTGCGCACGCCGGCTTCGCGGGTGTATTCCATCACGACACGTTTGACGGCTTCATCCGTGATCGTGAGTTTGTTCTCGAGTCCGTGCTCTTTAATTTGGCGAGGTGTGCGGTAACGCTTGGCAATCTCCACTTTTTCATCTAAGGTATAGCCAGGAATTTGAATCACTTCCATACGGTCTAAGAGCGGACGTGGAATGGTTGAGAGCGTGTTTGCGGTGGTGATAAACATAACTTGCGAGAGGTCGTAAGGAATTTCTAAGTAGTGGTCAGCAAAGGTGTTGTTTTGCTCGGGGTCTAAAACCTCTAAAAGTGCAGCAGATGGGTCACCTCTGAAGTCTGAGGTCATCTTGTCAATTTCATCGAGCAAAAATACCGGATTGATTTTGCCGGCATTACGCATACCTTGAATAACGCGACCAGGCATGGAACCAATATAGGTGCGGCGGTGACCACGAATCTCGGCTTCATCTCGCACGCCGCCCAAGGACATCCGTACGAACGAACGGTTTAAACTGCGAGCAATAGATTTTGCAAGGGAAGTTTTACCGACACCAGGAGGCCCAACTAAGCACATGATAGGTGCTTTGTAGGTGGTATCTTTCATGTCTTTGGTAAGTTGGCGCACGGCAAGAAATTCGAGAATTCTGTCCTTAGGTTCTTCTAAACCATAATGGTCTTCATCGAGAATGTTTGAAGTATGCGAAACCTCGAGATACTCTTCATCTTTTTCTGACCAAGGTAGATCTAGGATAACCTCGAGGTACGTGCGAACCACGGTAGCCTCAGGTGAACCACCCGACATTTTTTCTAAGCGTTCAACTTCTTTGAGGGCACGTTTTTTAGCTTCTTCTGGGAGGTTCTTTTCTTCGATCCGCTTGCGGAGTTCTTCAACTTCAGAAACTTCGTCGTTCCCAAGTTCTTTTTGGATGGCTTTCATCTGCTCGCGCAGGTAATATTCGCGTTGATTTGTATCCATTTGTTGTTTGACACGAGCCGAGATTTGCTTCTCGGTATCGAAACGCTCGAGGTCTCTCGTCAAAAAGCCGTAGACAACTTCGATACGCCGTGCGACATCAATCTCATCCAAAACAACTTGCTTGTCAGCGACTTCCCAGGTAGCATATCTCGTAATAATGTCTGAGAGTGCGCCAGGGTCACGTAGGGAATTCATGTTTTCTAAATGGTACGAATCGAGGCGCAAGTTTTTGTTTTGCTGAGTATAGTCACGAAAGGCCGCTTTCGTCTGGTCAACAATCATCCGCAGACGATTTTCATCGGTAGAACTATTAGTTTCAGGAATGGTGCGAATTTGGGCGCGAAGTGCAGAGCCATTAATAAACTTCTCTACTTTGGCACGCTCTCTGCCTTCAATCAACACTTGCAATGTGTCATCCGGAAGCCGGATAACTTGTTTGACGATGCCGAGTGTACCAACATCGTAGAGCTGGTCACCAATAGGGTCTTCAACACGGGGTTCACGTTGCGTTAGAAGCAAGACGCGGTTGTCGCTGGCTTGGGCTTCCTCGAGAGCCCGTTTGGATTTAACTCTTCCCACATCCACGTTATCAAGGGTGCGTGGCAGGATGACTTGTGTTCTTAAAGCAATTACAGGTAGTTCCCAGTCCATGTCTATAGTAAAGCAGAGTTGAGACAACGCCCACCGTTAGCTGTCTTACGAGCGAGTAAAGCAAAACCCCCGCCACTTGGCGGGGGTTTTATTCAAAGTGCTTTTAAACGAATTTAGAAGTTAACTTTGTAGGCAATACGGAAGGCTGATGCACCTGCAGATTCCTCATCGTAAGTGTCAGTGTAAGCACCGTAGGTGAAACGCAAGTCGTAGTAATCCCAGTGAATTTCGTAACCACTCACACTTTGTGTGATGTCGTTATTTTCGTCACCGACTGAGATGTCGGAAGCAAAGTCATCTGCATCGCGGGGTTCCTCATCAGCAAGGTCTCTGTCGGTTACGTTCGTACCACTCCAGGAACCGTAGCGTACTTCGAGCGTGCTGTTGGGGAACAAGAATTCACCCAAGTTTACGCCGAAAGCCCACTGAAGTTCATTTGCAGTGTAATCAGCAGCGTCGCTGTGGCTGTTGGTACGGAAGTTGACCGCAGCAGCCAAACTAGGTTTAAAGATGATGCCGAGCTCGTCGGTTTTGATACCGGTACCTGCTTTAATTTCAGTGGTATCATCCGTACCAGTTTCCGAATCCGTTTCGCTCTCGAAGCTGACGTAAGGTGTTAGCTCTACGATAGAAACTTTGAGAGTGTAATCTGCACCTGCCTCGATAATGCTTGTGTCGAAGTCAGCACCAACTTGGCTATAACCTACATAGAGGTTAAGGCCAGAGATGAGGGCATTTTCAGCAGCACCATCGTGGTCGAGTCTTACACCAAAGCCGGTGTCGTAGTTCGAGTCTGTGAACTTGTAACCAGCATCACGTGCCTCGAGATTTGCATCCTCGCGCTTTGTACCTGCACTGTCAACATCATCAACAGCTGCACCACCCACACTGACGGAGTGGAAGAAGCCGTTAAGAACAAAACCAGCGAACAAGTTAGCTTTAGCATTTACACCAAACGCAGATGTTGATGTGCCATCTGCAATGCTGTAGCTGTCAAAGTAACCTGCGAGGTCTACAATAAAGAGGCCAAATTCGGCAGCAACACCAAAACCGCTTTGATCAAAGTCAAAGGCTTGATCATCGCCGTCAGCAAGGATGCCAAACCAAGCGTCATCTGTAGGAATTGAGCGGTAGTTAGCACGCAAGCTCTTGATGACGGGAATACCTAGGCTTGCCACGTCAACATTTGCGTTTACGTAGTAGAGGCTTTCAGCAGCAACATCAGTAAAGTCGTCCTCTTCAGAAGCGGTATTAAAGCCTTCTGTAATACTTTGGGTTGCAAATTCACCTGTAATATCCACAATGCTGATACCAAGTTGAGCATCTAAGCCCCAAACGGTTGCGCCTTCATTATCAGCAGCAGCGTCAGCGTTTTCACGTGCGTTGAGTGAATATTGAGCGAAGGAGAAACCACCAGTAGCTGAGAGTGTCTCGCCTTGAAGTGGGCTAAGCGTACCGCGAATACCTCTGTAATAGTCGTCAGCAATATTGCCGTCGCCATCATAGGTTTCGTCACCACCGGCACCGCCTGCAATGGTCAGTGTGGGGTTGAGGAACGCTAAGAAGTCAGGTGAGCTAACCGAAGCAACAAAGCCAGGGCCACCCGAATCGAAGACATAAGGTGTGAAAGCAGCCGAAGGCTCTTCGCCATACTGGAAGGTTAATGGAGCAGCACCAATAGGATCGAAAGTTGTTGTAAATTCATCTACAACAAAGACATACCCTTCAAACTGACCATCACTGTCAGCACAAACACCTTCTTCATTTTCTGGTTCTTCACACAAATTGTCTGCTCGAGCCATTTTGAGTTTAATAACAGACTCAAAGGTGTTGAGGGCACGCGGGTCACCAGAACCCACACGGTCGGTGGTCCAACCAACGTTAAGTGTGAGGTCGGTTGAGAAACCATCATCACCGGCATCTTCTTCTTCGATATCTTGACGGTCTTGAGCACGCTCTGCGTCCTCATCAACATCATCGTCATCGTCGAGGTCGTCAGTGCCTGAACTAAAGCGTGAAGTACCATCGGCATACTTGCGGCTATTATTGAGACCCCAAGCACGATCGATGTCAAAAGGAGTTTCTGTACCACTAAGACGGTAAGCTTTGTAAGTCACTTCGATGCTTCCTGAAACAGTGAACTGGTTCTCCTCGAGCGCAGTCACACGTGCGGTTAAATCGTCAATCGCGGCGGTCTGAGCTGTGTCAGAGGCCTCTAAAGCAGCAACGCGGTCACGAAGCGCAACTTGGTCGCGGCGGAGCAAAATGACGAACTCGCGGATGTTGGCAATGTCAGAGTTGTCATCTAAGCCGAGACTACCCATGAGGTCTTCAACATCTTGGTTGAGCAGAGCAACGAGGTCGTTAAGTGCGTCAATAGCAGCGGCGTTCTGCTCGCTTTGGGCGGCAGCAGTATCTGCAGTGACTTGTGCAGCGGCAATCTGGTTTTGGAGATCTTGAAGAACGTCTCCACCAATGCCACCGTTTTCTAGAGCCTCAATGCGAGCTGTGTTCGATGCGGTGTCGTCTGAGATAGACGCAACAGCACCTTCAACAGCACTAAGGCGCACGTCTTGAGCAGCAACATCAGAAGCTAGCTCTTGTAGTGCATTACGGAGTGACGTAAGTTCGGCATCCATGTTGTCTTGAATAACATCAAGCAAACGGCTGATGACCAGCGCGGTTTGGTAACGTGTAAAGCCTTCGTTACCGCGATACGTGCCATCAGGGAAACCGATGACGATGCCTAGGTCTGCAATACGTTGTACAGCTTCACCAGCCCAGTGATTTGCAGGAATATCTGGAAATGCCTGTGCTTGAGCACCTGTAAACGCAATCGCAGCCAAGACGGCTAAAACGATTTTTTTCATATAATTTTTCCCCTTGAATGTTTTCCAGTAATACCAGCACAAAACCCAAAGATTTCGTTTTTCACTTACGTAAGTCTTGCTAGGGTTATTACTGTCTTTGATATAAACAGCTAAGGGGTTTTGGTTAGTGCGCAGCGTTTGGCCTCGAAGTGTCCGAGTTTCCTTTAGGCTACTTTACCGTGCCTTAATTCATAACTTCCTTAACTGAGACCTGCCTCCCGTATAGCCGTTTCAAGAGAAATCCACCTCCTTTCGTCTGCGACTATAAAAGATACAAATCCATTGGAAGTATCACACAACTGCCCGTCTTTGTCAACTCCTATGAATAATAGATGAGAGGCAATTTCGCCGTTGTGGACTTACTAAATTGTGGTTTGAGAAGTTCTTTACTCATACCCTGCTCATTATTTTTAGGGCTAAAAATGAACGAATTTAACGAAGGGGGACAAAAATAGCGAAGGTAGGTAGAGGGCGAGGGCAAAGGCTATTAAGATTTTTTAGCCATTGCCTTCAGCTTATGCCCATAATTGTATACTCTAGGTCGTCTAACCCTAGACCCTAAAGCCTGAAGCCTGTTAGCCTGACTCCATATGTTTGGCTTACAGCTTGTTTTGATGCTCGTGTGTGGGACGGTGCTCAGTTTAGCAATGCCTCCGACGGGTTTTTGGTTTTGTTTTCTTGTTCTCATACCTCTATTTATAGCTGTAGCCTCGAGTGAACGAAGTAAAGGAGCCTTCTGGTTAGGCTTTGCACTGGCTGTAGGGTTCTTTGCCTTACACCTCGTGTGGTTGCCGAGTAGTTTATCCAAAGACTTTGGCGCGTTAATCTGGGCAACCTTTCCGCCGTTGGTACTGTTGCTAGCTTGTTTTTGGGGGATTGTTACCTTTATTAGTCGGTGGTTGGGTGGGCGTGGTATTGGCACCCTTCTATTGTTGCCCCCGTTTTGGCTCTTGATGGAATGGGCTAGAACACATGGAACTTTTGCATTTCCTTGGGGCAGCTTAGGCTACTTGTGGTTAGGTACACCTCTAGCGCAGGCTGCCGAATTAGGGGGGAGTTACGGGCTTAGCCTTCTTACTTTGATCGTTGCAGTTCTTTTCGCTGCACCTTTTACCAGATCAAGAGAGCGCATCATGTTTTTCTCCCTCAGCTCCCGCCGCCAGAGGAGAAGGGGTTGGCTTGGTGTTCCTGTGGCTGTGGCTTTGCTAGCTACTGTGTGGGTGTATGGGCTTTTCAGGCTCGAGCTACCCCTGCCAGAACTAGACCGCAGCGTTCTACTCGTTCAGGGTAACACTGACCCACTTGGACGTATGCAAGGCACCAGCAGTGATGTGGAGATTTACACGAGTCTTACCCGTAACGCTATGACAACCCTACCTTCACCTCCAGACTTGGTTGTTTGGCCTGAAGGCGCAGTGATTGGTAAAGCAGCCGAGAATGGCATGGAAGGTGAGGAAGGCAAACCCCTACGTGAGCTTTTACAAAATAGTGCAGGAGACACGACTTTAATTACAGGGATTAGCATTAGTGAGTGGCAGGGTGATGTTAGCATCGGCTATAACCGCGTTTACAGCCTTTCAGATGGTGAAGTCACAGATAAATATGACAAGATTGGACTTGTTCCTTTTGGTGAACGTGCGCCGTTTTTTTATGTCCTTAAACCTGCTTACCGAGCAATTTACTCCCTCTTCGGTTTACCAGCTTATACGCGCCTTCCAGGTGCCTTCCCAAAACCTTTAACTACTCCTGATTTAACGGCGGCTGTTTATATTTGTTACGAATCGGTTTTCCCACATATTGTTAGAGAGCAGGTGCAGCGTGGTGGGCAGGTGCTCGTTAATATTACGAATGATTCCTGGTTTGGTACAGGCAGTGGTGGCGAGCAGCATTTCCTCATGGGAACAATGCGGGCCATTGAAACGCGGCGTTATATTTTGCGGGCTGGGAATGATGGGGTAACAGCTGTCGTTAATCCCCTTGGTCAGACAATTACAAGGCTCGAGCGGCAAATTTCCTCGAGCCTTGTCGGTGACTATGCACTTATGGATGGGCAAACTTTGTATGTGCGCTGGGGAGACTGGATAGTTTTACTCTCTGCGATTTATACGGTGGTTGTGGTGATTATTTTGGTACTGAATAGATAGTATGCGAACGGTAAAGCCCTTCTCCCGCCTTGCTCAGGTCTACGACGCAATCATGAGCGATATTGACTACGAGGCGTGGGTGAAATTTATCCTCGAGACAGTGAGAGCTAGAGGTTGGAAACCGGGCTCTGTTCTTGATTTAGGCTGCGGTACGGGTAACTCCACGACTCCTATGTTTGCGCTGGGTCTCGAGGTCATGGGTTTAGACGCTTCAGAAGAAATGCTGGGGGAAGCTCGAGCCAAACTTCCGCCAGTTCCTTTTGCACAAGGAGATTTCAAAACCTTTAAGCTAGATAAGACCTTTAGTTTAGTTTACTCCGTCTTTGATTCTCTCAACAATTTATTGACCGAGCAGGACTTTTTAGCAGCAGCACGCACTGTGTATAGTCACTTAGAGCCAGGTGGATTTTTTATGTTTGATGCCAATACGACGATTGGCCTACGCGAACTTTGGGAAGCAGGCCGTGCCGAAGGTTGGGCGGACGAGGTGTATTACCGTTGGACACACACCTTTGATGAAGACACGAACCTTGCCAAAGTCGAGGCGTATTGCGAACACAATGGCACTTCATTTACCGAAGTCCATTTTGAAAAACCCTACGACGAACCCAACTTGCGGCGATTACTCGCTGAAGCTGGATTTGTAGATGTTGAAGTCATTACCTATCCTGACGGTGAAGTAGCTCAGGCAGATGAAGAACGGCTCTGGGTCATAGCAAAGAGGGTTTAGGGGTTGAATGTTTTTGGTTTTACCCTCTGACCTCAGACCCTGTACCCCGAACTTTTCTTCCATTGTGCTACAACCCCTCAGTGAACTACGCCTGCACAGCGTACAATGCAAAGCGTGGAAATTCGTAACTTCTCAATTATCGCTCACGTGGATCACGGTAAGTCCACGCTGGCTGACCGCATTCTAGAACTTACCCGTAGCGTCTCAGACCGCAATAAACGCGACCAGATGCTGGATACTTTAGAACTCGAGCGTGAACGTGGCATCACCATTAAAGCCACTGCCGTGCGTCTTTACTACGAGGGTAAAGATGGCAAGAAGTACATGTTTAATCTCATTGATACCCCCGGACACGTGGATTTTAATTACGAGGTCTCGAGGGCCCTCCGTGCTTGTGAAGGCGTACTTCTTGTTGTAGATGCCAGTCAGGGTGTCGAAGCGCAAACCATTCAAAATGCTTACTTAGCAGCAGACAACGGGCTCGAGATTCTTCCAGTCATCAACAAAATAGATTTGCCGAATGCCGATGTTCCCTCTGCGATTGCTGAAATGGAAGAAGTTATTGGTATTCCTGGTGACCACGCAGTACCTGTGTCTGCAAAGACAGGACAAAACGTCGGAGAAATTTTAGAAGGTATTATCAAACATCTCCCTGCGCCGAAAGGCGACCCTAATGCCCCCTTGCGTTGCCTTATTTTTGATGCTGTCTTTGACCCTTACCAAGGTGTTATCCCGTTTATTCGTGTCTTCAATGGCACCGTCAAAAAGGGTGATGTCATCAAGATTTTCTCAACAGGCAAAACGTTTGAAGTAGATAAGGTTGGATTTTTCCAACCCGGCTTAGCCGTTTCAGAAAGACTTGGCCCCGGCGAAGTCGGTTGGTTAACTGCGAGTATTAAGGACATTGCCGATACACAAGTTGGTGACACCATTACGTTACAAGCGCATCCGACCAAAGAACCTATCCCTGGGTTTAAGCCTGCGCGACCAGTGGTATTTAGTGGACTTTATCCAACCGACTCTGAAGATTATCCCAAACTCCGTGAAGCTTTAGAGAAACTAAGTCTTAATGATGCTGCCTTTACCTTCGAGCCTGAAACCTCTGAAGCTCTCGGCTTTGGTTTCCGTTGTGGTTTTTTGGGGCTGCTTCACGCCGATATCGTGCAAGCCAGGCTCGAGCGCGAGTTTGATCTTTCCCTCATTGCTACCGCGCCTGCTGTCGTGTATGACGTTGTAACAACTGATGGCAAACACACCCTAATTCAAAATCCATCAGAACTGCCTGATCCAACTCATATTGACCACGTGCTCGAGCCCTATGTGAAGCTCAATGTTTGGACACCTGAAGAATATGTCGGTGCCATCATGGGCATTCTGCAAGATAGGCGTGGTGTCATGAAGAATATGGTCTATCACGGACGGCGCATCGAACTAAAATACGAAGTGCCGTTTGCAGAAATTCTTTACGACTTTCACGACAAAATGAAAAGTGTCTCGAGGGGTTACGCGAGCATGGACTACGAGCCGCTCGAGTACCGTGAAGGTGAACTCTCGAAAATAGACATTCTCGTCAACGATGAAAAAGTAGACGCGCTATCCGTCATCGCGCACCGCGACAAAGCCTACACGATTGGGCGCAGGATTGTAGACAAAATGGCCGAGGTCATTCCGCGACAAATGTTTGTTGTGCCTATTCAAGCCGCGATAGGCGGAAAAATTTTGGCACGTGCTACCGTGCGTGCCTTCCGCAAAGATGTTCTTGCCAAGTGTTATGGCGGTGATATTTCACGTAAGCGCAAACTTTTAGAAAAGCAGAAAAAAGGCAAAGACCGCATGAAGCAGCTTGGTACAGTGGAAGTACCACAAGAAGCATTTTTGGCGGTGCTTTCTTCTGATGAATAAGTGCTAAACTATCTCTAACGGAGAACCTTATGAGCGCAGTTGCTGAAAAATTACTAACAGCTGAAGAGTTCGAGAAACTTCCAGAAACGGAAATGCACCGCGAACTCGTGCGTGGAAAGGTTGTTGAGACGATGCCACCAGGAGCAGAGCATGGAGGGCTTGCCTTCAGGATTGCTATGTTGTTAAGCAATTGGCTTAAGCAAAATAACTTAAAGGGTTATTTAGGTGTAGAGTCAGGGTATGATCTCTTTCGCAATCCTGACGTAGTTCGAGCCCCTGATGTCTCTTACATTCGTGCTGAAAGGATGCAAGAAACTGCTATTCCTAAAGGTTTTTGGAATCTGGCTCCTGATCTTGCTGTAGAAGTTGTCTCCCCAAGTGAAACTGCTCAAGGTGTGCGAGATAAAGTGAGTGATTTCCTGGCAGCGGGAACGCTTTTCGTTTGGGTCATATATCCGCAGACCAGAGAAGTTGTTGTTCATACGACGGATGGTTTAGCGCGTACCTTCACTGAGAAAGACTGGCTCAAGTTTGACCTCTTGCCTGGCTTTAAGTGTAGCGTGGCAGAAATTTTTGAACTCTAGTCACTTCACATTTTGTTGCACTTCTGTTTCAATGTGAACTTTTTACGTTAAAGCTAAAAGCCTTGTAATACGCTTTTCTTATGAAAAAAGACGAGCGTTTACATCAAGGTATTGCGCTCGTTAGCGCGCTTATTTTTCTGGCGGTTCTGGTCGTTTTTGTTTCAACAGCGTTGCTGG
The DNA here is from genome assembly GCA_051649365.1 of Trueperaceae bacterium. GTDB lineage: Bacteria > Deinococcota > Deinococci > Deinococcales > Trueperaceae > CAVTAE01. The sequence continues at coordinate 11,640 of JBOFGY010000313.1, read as the reverse complement.
TGTCAACCTCCAATCAGCGGTTATCGGGTGATAATCTTCGCACCTACCAAGCGCAGCTTGCCGCCGAAGCAGGTATGCAGCGCGTAATTGCAGAAACCTGGTTTACATCTGAAGAAGACCCATCTGAAGATTTTCAACTCGAGCTTTCAACTTTTCGTGAACAACTTGATGATGTGGGTATTCGTGCAGGTGAGGCTCAGAGAAACAGCTATGGCTTTGGCGATGAGATGGTTTTTCAGGATTCATTTGAAGACTCGAGCTACCGTGCCTCTGTGCGCCGAGTGGATGTTAGTGATCGCTACACGTTATTACGACTAGACGTTACGGGTTTAACAGGTGTTGCGAATAACCCCGTTGCCACACGCCGTATCAGTTCAGACATGCACGTGCAAGTTCCGCAAGTGGATACACAAAGTTTTGCCGTGCTCGGCAACAATGCCAATTGTCTTTTTTGTCACACCCAAATTTCTTCACTCGAGGCCGCCTACACATCGGATGGTACGGCAGTGAATATTGTTACACTCACAACGCCTGAGCAACGCAAAAATACCTTACTTGATAAAGAGCGTGTGAAGCTAGCCTTTTTAGAAAACTTACGAACAGACCGCATAAAAGAAATGAACAGTGTTGTGACAGGCACGATTTACACTAGGGGAATAACCAATGTTGTTGGGCAAGCTAGTACACTTCGTGCGGTTCCTTTACGGAAAATTGATAATCAGTCCACGAGTCTTTTGAGCAGTGAGGTTGCTAAACCCATCACAGAACTCGAGGCTGTAAATTGTGCAAGTCAATGCGGTAAACGCCACGCACTCTTTTATAAAAATTATCCAGAAAGTAAAGTTCCTGATGGTGATGTACCCAAAACATTCCCGCAGCTTATTCCTGACACAAATCAAAATCATTTTACTGAAGATAGCGAGTGGCAAAATACGATTGCAAAAGAGAAATCGTCAGGACAACTCAAAGGTGGTGCGAAACGTGTTGTTGCGGCCACAGCTCAAACTGTTTCAACGCTGTCGAGCAGTGAAAGTGCAGAAGGGATAAAAGGCAATGTCATCCTCGAGGGTACAGTGGCCAACCCACTCATTCTTGAAGGCACAGTTTACGTTAATGGTGATGTTGTCATTAATGGCACAGTGACAGGAGATGGCAAAATTATTGCTCGAGGCAACGTCTATGTTGTTGGTAGCATCAACTATGCTTGTGATGATAATTCAACGGATAACGCTTGGCGTTCTTCACAAACGAAAACCTGTAACTACAGCAAACCTGACACTTTGCCACGTTTGGGTATTATCGCAGGCAAAAACATTTTGGTTGGCTCTTACATAACACCTGGAACTTCGGCGAAAGGCAAACCCAGTGACCAGCTCACACGTACGGACTTTTCCGAAACTTCAGAGGAAGAAGTGGCAACGTGGTTTGTGGATGGTGGTATGTCGCTCGAGCCTTCCCAACCTCTAAGTTACACGATGGTGCAAATGGCTCTCTTCAATGAAAACGAATATCGCAAGGCCAAGAGTGACAGTGGCTATACACCACAGTTTTACACTTTGCGTGAAGGCGGTGCAGTATTTCGCTGTAACAAAGGCTTTAGTGACACGAAAGAAACTTACTGCAAAACTTACGAAGAGCTAACAAATATTTCCGCATCTGCTGTTGTAAACACATCGGATCAAGAAGTTTTGGAACGTGCCACCGTGTTAAATACAACACCAAGTAATGCTTGGCTTGCAGAAGATGCTCTCTCGAGCGAACTCACTCTTCGTAGTAAATGGGTAGAGAATGTAGAAACGAAACCAAGGAATGCACTTCACCTAGACGGTTTGTACTATACGCCGAATGCTATCTTTGGTAACTTGCCCTTGGCTTCAAACACAGAGGGAAAACTTGTCATCAACGGTTCACTTGCAGCGGCAGATGTTGCGTTACTTGCACCAGGTGGACTAAGCATCAACAATGACGTTAGGCTCGCAGAGATGCTCGAGCTAGAACAAACGAATAACGTTATTCAAATGATTTCAAACTACCGCTTGCTCGAGTTGGACGCAGTTATAGAGTATGAGGCAATTTCACAATGACCTCTCGCTATTACCCCCCTCGGTCTCCCCTATTAGGGGGGAAAGTTCCAAAAGTGGATTCAGACTTCGCATATCACAAATTGAGTACGGGGAGTTCGCGCACACTAAACGGTTTTACTTTACTCGAGCTACTCGTTGTTCTTGCTGTTGTTACAATCTTACTTGGCATTGCCGTCGTAAACTATTCGCGCTACCGCGCCAAGCTCGAGCTTCAAGGAGCACAACAAGTTTTCGTCCAAGAACTAAACCGCGCCCGCAGTGACTCGAGGCGACTCTCGCAACATCAAAGGATTACTTGGACAGATAAAAAGCTTGCGGTTGGAGACAGAGAAATTAATCTTTCAGATTCCAATACCGTCACACTCGTCAAAGTCAAGGGTAGCAACACGCTTAGTTATTTTGCACCCTACGGCACGATAGGTGCAACAGATTATAAATTTGAACTGCGTGGACGAAACAATTTGGTGAGCAGCGTTTATGTTTACGGCGTAACAGGCAAAGTGAAAGCAGATGACTAAACGAAAAGGCTTAACGATTGTGGAAGTCCTCGTCGCCCTCGCTATTGTGGGTATTGCGGGTAGCTTGTTTGGTTATTTTTTAACGTCTTTGCAAACAACCCGAACTGCAAGAGAGCAAAGTAGTGCACTTGCTTACGCACGGAATTATCTCGAGGGTCTTCGCGCCCACTGGCAGACTCTCGAGGGTTATCAAAATCTTTCACTCGCAACACCCAACAATCCACCCGAACACTACGAACTAAAAATAAAAATCGAAAACGACGAAGGCGGTACAGTTTTTGCTCACCCAGGTGGCGCAAGTAGCAGAGATTTATCACCACTTCGTGTCATTACAGTTATCTTTACCGACAAGGAAAACAAAACCATCACGCTGCAAACAATGGTGGCTCGCCCCACACCCATACCTGAGGCAACGGATGAAGAATAAATTGGGTCTCACTATGGTTGAACTCTTAATGTCCGCGGCAATTCTCGTGGCAATTTTAGGACTAGTCTTAAATGGCATCACGAGTGGTAGCAGCGTCGTAACGCAAGTGGTGAGTGAAAGTGAGTTGCTCGAGGATACCCGTGTCGCTGCACAACTTATAACAGATACAGCCGCGAGAGCCGTGTACGTTTATCCACCTGGCGCGACGATTACCCTAAACTCTGCGGGGTCGTGGACGGTCTTAAACCCAAAGACAAATAAGAACGTTTGGAAAATTGGTACAGACCCGATGCTTGCATTTATTGAAGCACCTACACGCACAGACACCGCTTGCTCAGATACAGAGAGTGCAAGGAATGCTTGTTTGTATTTCGTGGCCTATTACCCTGTAAAACGCGCGACGGTTGCAACGCAAGAAGAGTACACATATCTCGAGGAACCTCAAAATGAAGAAGCCTGGATGCTTTTCGAGTACCGCAAACGTTTAGACACAGCTGAATTGACAGCAGACACACTCATTCCCCTAAGCTCGACGACAGGGCTCAAGCAAACACAAGGCAGAATCTTAGCGGATTACCTCGTACCCGAAACAGGTTTCCAAATCCTGAACCCAGTTTGTCGCAGCCGCATCATTGAGTCTGAACTCTCTAGCGAGGGTTCAAACATTTGCGAAGTGTTCAAAGAAAGCTACGACCCGTTTTATCTCAACACGATGTCTGCTGCACAATTTACCTTACAAGCAAGGGTAAGGAGGGGAACGAGAGTCGTGGAAACACCAGTTTTCACTTTGTCTATTGCACCTCGTAACCTTTATTAGTAAAAAGTAAAATGTAAGAAGTGAGGGGAAAACTCTTTTACACCTCTCGTCCTATGTCTCGCAAAAATCTGGTACACTGCACCACGTGCGAAGTTTAGCCTTACTGTGCGCTGGGCTGTTGGCTGCTGGTCGTCCGCTCACGCTTAAAGATATAAAGAAGTTACTCGGTTCTGATGCTGAGTCTGTGGCGTTTAGTATTCAAGATTTGCAAACAGCTTTACAAGAAGCTGATTTGGGCTTAGTTGTCGAAGAGGTTGCGGGTGGCTATCGCCTCGTGGTTGACCCGTCGTTGGTGCCAGCTTTAGCAGAACTACTTTCGCCACCACCTTTACCACAACTTTCTAATGCTGCTTTAGAGACGCTTGCTATTGTTGCCTATAAACAACCTATCACCCGCGGGGAGATTGAAGCGGCGAGAGGTATTTCTGCGTCGTCCGTATTAGAAACGCTGCAAGAGCGTGAACTTGTCAAAATTGTAGGTCATAAAGAAGTGGTGGGTAACCCAATGCTTTTTGGCACGACGGAAAGGTTTTTGCTCGAGTTTGGGCTAAAGTCTTTAGAAGATTTACCCCCACTCGAGGATACACCAGCTGAGTTCTTGAGGGGCTAAAGCTGACGATAGACATGTAGGTGCAAATTTATGTAAAGCTGGAGAGTGCATGGGTGAAAATCTTCTCGGTAAGTACGATGCAAGCATTGATAAAATACAGAGATGATACAACTTGACTCTCTACCTGATTTCACACCTACTCACCTAAAAAAGAAAATTGAAGCAGCAAGTAAGCAAGTTCCCACGATGCTCTACCACTACACAGACGGTGGAGCTGTTTTGGGGATGATTAAGAATAAAGAATTGTGGGCTACCTCTGTTCAATATATGAATGACCCTAATGAACTGCATTTTGTTATCAATACAGTTATAAATTACTGCGAAACCAAGATTTTAGAGCTACCACAACCGCTACAAGTAAACCTTTTTGAACTTGCAGAAAATCAAAACTTATATTCAAACTTAGATATACAAAATAGCGTTACTACCTATGTACTCAAGGAAATAATTCAATATTTAGAAGTAAGGAGTAAAACTCATGAGCAAATTTGTCTGATCTCACTTTCTAGTGCAAAAGATTTACTCTCTCAATGGCGAGCCTACGCATCTAGTGGTGGTTACTCCATTGGGTTTAATAGCGCAAAACTACAAAAACTACTTAAACAAGGAACGACAAATTATGAATTACTACCCTGTATCTACAAAAAGCGCGAACATCAAGAGCAGTATGCAAAACAAACAATTGACTATGCAATCAAGCATTTAGTAGAGAATATACAAAAATTTTTGACTTATGACAGAGTAAATCCAAAAACAAAATTAGACAACGGTTTTGCTTATATGGTTGCGGACAACATTATTCGGCTTTCATCTATTTTGAAAGATGCCTCTTTCAGAGAAGAAAAGGAATGGCGTTTGGTTTCTGGACCAGTATCGGATAGCCATTTATCTTATCGAAATCGTGGCCCCGTTATCGTACCATATGCTACGTTCAAGCTGGCGGAAGAACTTCCAACATCAAACTCTCAAGGCGAAAAAGTTTGGAAGCCTATATCCGTTATCCAAAAAGTATTGATAGGGCCTGGGTCGGAAAGAGAAAAGAGGCTTAGTGCTCAAACACTGGCTAGCTTCTTTCGCAAGCACGAAGTTTCTATTGATGAGAGGGCTATCACAATTACAAATACTACATTCTCGAAAAACCTATAATAGGCTAATCATTAACACCTCTTCCGGGATAGCTTCACTTGACCTCTTATACAAATAAGGTTTTTTGCAAAAAGTCCTTTGTAAATTATGTATTAGAAGCATTGATTTAGTATACCTACCTACTCGACACGCTTAAAGATAAGTGCCGCATTCTGCCCACCAAAGGCAAAGTTCGTAGACAGCACGTAATCCACTTTTGCCTCACGCGCTTCATTCGGAATGCAGTCAATATCAATCTCAGGGTCTGGGTCAATGTAGTTGCGGGTTGGTGGCAATACGTTGTTGCAAATCGCTTGTACACTTGCAATCGCTTCAATGGCTCCAGCGGCACCAAGTGTATGACCTGTCATGGACTTGGTGGCAGAAATCGGTGGCAATTTATCCTTGCCACCAACAGTTTTGATAAACGCAAAGACTTCGTTTTGATCACCGAGTGGCGTACTCGTAGCGTGAGCATTGATGTAACCGATGTTGCTGGCATCGAGCTGAGCATCTTTAAGAGCCCAGCGCACACAGCGTTCGATGCCTGCGCCTTCGGGAGCAGGTGAGGTGATGTGATAAGCGTCTGCACTCGAGGCAAAGCCAATGACTTCAGCATAAATTCTCGCACCACGTTGTTTAGCACGCTCATATTCTTCTAACACTAAGATTCCCGCGCCTTCACCTGCTACAAAACCATCACGTGATTTGTTGAATGGACGACAAGCGGTTTCGGGTGAATCGTTGCGGGTAGATAAAGCTTTCATCACGGCAAAGCCGCCTACACCCATGGGCGTAATGACAGCTTCTGCGCCGCCGGTAAACATGATTTCGGCTTCGCCACGTTGCAGGGTTCTAAAGGCATCACCAATGGACGCTGCGCCCGTCGAACAAGCGGTCACGACGGTGTTACTCGGGCCTTGCAAACCATAGCGCATGGCCACGTTGCCTGAGGCTAAGTTGCTAATAATCATGGGAATAAAAAATGGACTCATCCGCATGGCACCACGCTCGAGCCAAATCTTAGACTGGCCTTCCCAGGTACCTAAACCACCAATGCCGCTGCCAATGGAAGTGCCGGTGTGCTCACCTGCTACATCATTTTCAGAAAGCCCAGCATCTTCTAGGGCCAGTGCCGCGCCAATCATGGCAAATTGCACGAAGCGGTCAAGTCGTTTGGCTTCTTTGCGCTCGAGCCACTGCGAAATATCAACATCAACTTCGCCCGCAATCTGCACGTCTAAATCGCTGGCATCAAAGTTTTGAATTTTACGGATTCCGTTTTTAGCCTGGTGCTGCGCTTCTAAAAATGCTTTGGCACCAATACCGATAGGCGTGACTGGCCCTACACCTGTGATGACGACTCGTTTCATAAAAGTCATTCTATCCTACAAAGGGTTGGTTTAATTGTTAGTGAAATATATGTGTAGGGATGAGGGATGGGCAATGAGGGATGGGTAAAAGTATCTATCTCATTGCCCATCTCTGCTTTATCCAGCTTGGCTCGAAATAAACTTCACTGCGTCGCCGACAGTGCGGAGTTTTTCGGCTTGTTCGTCGCTGATTTCAATACCAAACTCGTCCTCGAGTCCCATGATAAGTTCGACGACATCGAGTGAATCTGCACCAAGATCGTCCACAAACGAAGCGGTCTCCGTTATTTCTTCAGGGTCTGTATCGAGCTTGTCGGCAACGACAGCTTTGATTTTTTCCATTACGGCTTGCTCGTCCACAACTTCCTCCTTAGAGCATTCTCTAACATTAAAATAACCACAAATAGTCTTGGTCTGGTGCTTTATAATTCTTGGTCTTTTTGTCCCAAACTTGGCTACTTGTTGTTCCTTCGCCACTTTACGTGATAAGGGCTTGGAATTGCAACCACTTTTAGAAAGGCAGAAGGGAAAATGTAGGAGGGAGAAGGGAGGAGAACGTCTATATTCTCCTTCTTCTCTCCTACATTCTGGGTTTTAATACATCACCATCCCACCATCTACTGTAATCGTCTGACCGTTCACATAGGCTGCGTCGTCACTGGCTAAAAAGGTAACAACCTTAGCGACTTCGTCGGGCTGTCCGAAGCGCCCTACAGGAATTTGAGCGAGATAAGATTTTTTGAGGTCGTCGGGCAGGTTGCTCGTCATGTCAGATTCGATAAACCCAGGCGCAACAGCGTTCACGGTGATACCTTTACTGGCGTATTCTTTGGCGAGGGCTTTTGTTAAACCGACAATACCTGCTTTCGCTGTTACATAATTCGCCTGACCAACATTGCCCATGATTCCAACCACCGAAGAAATATTGATAATGCGTCCCCAGGTAGTGCGGAGCATGCCGCGTAGCGCAGCTTTGGATAAATAAAAAGCACTCGATAAATTTGTGTCAATGACGCTCGTCCAATCCTCTTCTTTCATTCGTAGGGCCAGTGTGTCTTTGGTGATGCCCGCATTGTTCACAAGGATATCGAGACCCCCTAGCTCTGCTGTCACTCCTTTGATAAGTTCCTGACAAGCATTTGCATCAGCTACATTGGCAGCAAAAACGCCTGACTTTGCACCACTGCTGCGAATCATGCCAGCGACTTCGTCGGCGGGACCTTGCGAACTCGAGTAATGCACCGCCACGCTATACCCACGCTTCCCAAACTCTAACGCCATTGCCCGGCCAAGTCCACGGCTCGAGCCGGTGACGAGGACGACTTTGCTTGAATTGCTTGTCATTGTTCCCTCCACTTAGGTAGGAGGAATGGGGAATGTGCAATGAGGAATAAGTAAAAATTATTTTCCCATTCCCCATTCCTCATTTCTCATTCCTTCAAACGGCTTCTCTCAAACTCGCCATATCCACAACAGCTCGAGCATCCACCTCGCCCAAGATTCTGCCAACTAAGCCTGTCAGCACTTTGCCAGAGCCGAACTCAAGAAACTTTGTTACGCCAAGTTCTTTGAACTTTATAACGGATTCAACCCAGCGCACAGGAGACGTAACTTGTTGCTCTAACAGGTCTGCGGCTTGCCGAACATCGGTTAGAACGTCTGCATTGACGTTGCAAATAATCGTGAAGGATGGTGCTGTAAAATTTGTCAGTGCTAAATCTTTGGCGAGGGCTTCTGCGGCACTCTTCATAAGGCTGCAATGGAAGGGCGCAGAAACTTTTAGTGGAATGACTCTCGCCCCTTGTGCCTTCAGGGTTTCACTTGCTGCCTCGACAGCTTTAGCTTCACCGGAGATAACGGTTTGCTCGAGGGCGTTCAAATTGGCAAGTTCGACAACCCCAGGTGTTGCTGCGCAGACGGCGGCAATTTTTTCTTGCTCTAATTTCATAATCGCAGCCATTGCGCCAACACCTTCAGGTACAGCACTCTGCATGTACTCCCCACGTTTTCGCACAAGCCTTACTGCTTGTGAAACGGTAAGCGCAGTTGAAGCAACATGCGCGGTAAATTCGCCTAAGCTGTGACCTGCGCCGTAACTTGGTGCAGCACCACCCGCTTCTAAATAGGCGGCATAAGCTGCTGCTCCTGCTACTACAAGTGCAGGTTGTTGATTTGCAGTAAGTTGCAAAGTTTCTGTAGGCCCTTGCCACATGATGTCTAGTAAACCAGGTAAGGCTTCTTCGGCTTCGTCAAGCACAGCTTTGGCTGCGCGGCTATTTTCGTAAAAGTCTTTAGCCATACCGATGGACTGTGAGCCTTGACCAGGGAAGAGGGCAGCTATCATTTTGCCCCTCCCCAAGTCAACACACTCGCGCCCCACGTTAGACCAGCACCAAAGGAAACGAGGAGCAGATTGTCGCCGTTTTTAATACGTCCATTATCCAGAGCATGTGTCATGGCAAGGGGAATACTTGCCGTTGAATTATTGCCGTATTCATCCACCGTCACGACGACACGTTCAGGTGAAAGTTCTAAACGCTCCCTGGCGGCATCAATTATTCGCAAGTTGGCTTGGTGGGGTACGAAAAGTGAAATATCATCAGGTTTCATGCCAGCTTTTTCAATAGCTTCAATGGTTGCTGTGTTCATAACTCGCACGGCGAACTTAAAAACTTCGCGTCCATTCATATAAAACTTTTCACTGATAGGATCACCGTTAGGTAGACATTTACCGATGGCTCTTACATGCAAATGATGTGCGCCTGAGCCGTCGGCACCGAGGACAAAAGATTTGATACCGTAGGGTTCGGGTACAGCTTCTACAATGGCTACCCCTGCCCCGTCGCCGAGTAAGACAGCCGTCGAGCGGTCTGTCCAATCTAAAACTTTGGTAAGGGCTTCGGCTCCGATGGTCAAGACTTTTTTACAAATACCAGCTTCAACATAAGCGGCTGCACTCGAGAGGGCATAAACCCACCCTGGGCAAGCCGCCAGTAAATCAAAAGCTCCTGCTTTAAGCTTAAAGTGATTTTGGACTAGAGCCGCCGTTGCAGGAAAGAGCGCGTCCGGTGTGTTGGTCGCCACAATCACCATGTCTACACCACTCAATACACTGTCACTATGTCTCGAGAGCAAATCTTCTACAGAACGAATGGCTAAATGTGAAGTGAACTCATTTTCAGAGGCAACATGTCTACGTTTGATACCTGTACGTGTAGTAATCCACTCATCGGAGGTATCCATCATTTTCTCGAGGTCTGCATTGGTTAGGATGGTAGGTGGCGCATAGGCCCCCAAAGCTGTAATACCAGCACGGATTCGTGTCATTATTGCCCTCTCAACGCTCAAAAGAAAAAAGCTGCTTTTGAAGCAGCCTTATTGTAAGCGAATTTTTTGTGAGGGGTAGGTAAGAAGAAGCTAGGACAGAGGGCTAGAGCAAAAGCTTTTAATATTTTTATCTTTTTGCCCTAGCCCTCTGCTTTGGCTAGGCTTCTATTTGCAAAACTTCACGTCCGCCATAATATCCACAGCTCGGACAAATCGTGTGGCTGGGTTTGAGTTCCTTGCAGTTGGGGCAAGGACTAAGGTTGGGAGCGGTGAGGGCATGGTGGCTACGACGGCTGTCGCGGCTGGATTTTGAGGTTTTCTTCTTAGGCACGGGGTGCTTTGCCATAATAACTTCTCCTGCTTTCTAAATGAGTACTTGAGCGCGTCGAGCGCAAAACCTAGCGAGTATAGCAGATTTTGAGCGGCGGTGTGATGAGCCCAAGGTACGTTAAAACTCCCTTACATTTGACTCCTCACAGTTTCATCTTCCTTAAGTACTCTAGCTTATGGGACGTCTAGAGGAAAAAGTTTATCTACAAATTTCAGTACAACATGATACAAAGCAACGCTACACAGATTTAGAGAAGTCACCCTGTCAGCGAAAGGACCGTTATTTATGGGCTATGTTTGGTTTTTTGAGCTTTTTAGCCATCCTGGCGTTTTCACAGGCACAGGTATTGCCCGATGGTGCAGACGGGGTACCGTTTGAATGCCCGCCACCCGATGAGTTCGAGGTGGAAGAAGAACCCCAGGACGAGGCGGAAAGGCTCGAGCAAGCACGACGGGCCGCTTACCGCGTCGTGCTACCTGCTTATCTAGCCGCCGTTCCCCCCGAGCCTGACACAGCCTTGCTCATGCCTGTTGAGGGCATTACTGTTTCACAAATTACAGATACGTGGGGTGCACCCAGAGGGGGCGGACGTATTCACGAAGGGCAAGACATTTTTGCCGAAGAAGGCACGCCGATTTATGCGTCAGCACCTGGCTACATCTACCGAATTGGGCAAGATTCACCGCTTGGTGGCAACACCATCACGATTGTGACTGGGGGTGGTAACCGCCACTACTATGCCCATTTGCAAGCTTTCTCTGAAGATATACGCGAAGGACAGTATGTGACCCCAGATACGCTGCTGGGTTATGTGGGCAATACTGGTAATGCTATTACGACCCCACCCCATTTGCACTTTGGGGTCTATACAGGCGAGGCAGAAAATTTGTGCGAGTGGGATGCGTTTAACCCGTTGCCCCTCTTAATAGATAGATAATAGTCAAAACAACGTTAGAGAGAGGTTGGGGTCTGGGGAAACTATAATCCCCCGTCTCTTTAGAGCGGGATGAACTCGGGCAAGAACTCTT
>JBOFGY010000312.1:0-11249 GCA_051649365.1 Trueperaceae bacterium | reverse complement strand
TGCTAAACGTCACGCTGTGGATGACTTCCTGACCAAACTCGCGGCTGACCCTGAGCGCATCAAACGCCTTTGCTTTTGGGACTGGCTTCAATCTTCAATCTAGCTTATGCGTCACTTCAATAAAGAATTGGTATTACATAGTCTGTAGGCTTAATCATAGTGCTTTTCATAAGGTTCACTAAGGATGCATGGGCTAGGCACTATGGCATAGAAGCCATGTTCTTAAAGCCTTACATTAATCCAAGCTCAATCCATTCTAATTCTGTCGTCAAATCATTATCTACTAGCTTAGCTCGCGGCCAATATTCCTGAGCGAGGCAAGACACATCACCTTTCAGTTTTGAAAGGAAATACAACAACCTTGAAAACGCGTGCCCTATATCAATCTCAATATCTTCTTCAAACATTTTTAATTCTGGGTCACTCGGTTGCCACATATTTACTCTCCTATCCTAGCCTCAATGTTTTGGCAGTTTAGCAAGAGAGGGAGCCAGACACGAGCTTATGATGTTTGGGTTTGTACGGCATTTGGCGAAACCAACTCAAAAAAAGCTAGATAAACTAGCTCTTTAGGTGCAGGTAGCCTTGTTTTTGGGAACATTGACGTTTGAGACATTGGTTCAAGGATGTGCTTAGGTTTGAGGATGTACTTATGATTTCAAAAAAATAGACCCTCCGTAGGCGGAAGGTCTATCTAGCTCGAGCGTTGACTCGAGCTATCAAAATAAATTCAATTAAAAGAAAAAAGGGAATTCACGAGATTTTAACTCGTTCTTAATAGCATCCCTGAGTCTGCCCTCGTTTTGGGAGGGTGTATGATACTCAGTAGCAAAATCCCTACTACCCGAATCATCGTAAACATCTAGTTCATAACTTAATAAACGCAATGAATACCTATTTACGAATTTGAGGTAAAATTCCGCCTTTTCGACTTTTAGAAGGCGACTTAACGCCTTCTCTGGTTGCACCACAATGAAAAATTGAAGAACGAAAAAGTTTAAGAATTTTTTCATGCAACTGACTTCATTTTTTATAGACATGGTCATAACGTTATTCCTTGAGTTCGTCTATAAGCAATTTAGCACATCACAAACTATCGCGTGAAACTATTTTTTCAAGTTTCTAGAAGGGTTAACACCTAAAAATAGTGCTTTGTTAAAGCAATAACGACAAGAGATTGATTTCAAAAGATGTGGTTTGGTGCAAAAAATAAACCTTCCAGGTGTGGAAGGTTTATTTAGCCCAAAGGGTCGGGCTACTCTGATTTCCATATGAAGACCCTAGGGTCTTCATATGGAAATTTATTTCGTGCAGCCTTTTCGACTGCGCTTCAATAACTCGGCACATATAGCCGTAGTTATAATGTCATATTTCCCTTTTGAGCAATTTTGAACACGACGCTTTTTCCATAATTGTATATCTCTGAGTAAACACATACTTGCACCTTTGGTTAGTAACGCAACTTCCTTCTCAATATCCTTCGGCTTTAATGTTAAAAAATAGCCAAGGATAAACTTGCCTAACCCGAAATCTTCTTTTGACCTCAAGTAGACTCTTAATGCCAACTTCAAGTCTTCAAAATTTTTCTTGTAAAGCAAAACTTCAGGACACGTTGACTTCTCTATTTCACCAAAAATTAGTTTGTAGGAGCTAGAGCTTAATGTTATATCACAAAGATCTCCACCTAGCTGCAACTTTCGTAAAAGGTGAACTGCAACGTATTGCGTCATGTTCAGGTACTGTTCGGACATTTCAAAACTCCATTTACAAATTGCCCACTGGCAGTTTAATACATAGTTGATTACTTATCTCACTAAACTATTATGATTTCCCTGCACAGTCCAAGTGGTACTGCCTAAGTAGTTATATGTAAATGCAACAATCAGTTAATTAGAGGCTTTATTCAACACACAAAGCTTGTTCACTATCAAGGTTGACCTACGAGAAATAGTATTTTCAAACAACTAGAGTTTCAAATCTCTTAATGCTGCAAAAGGTGACTCTGGTTCAGCTTCCTCGAGCGGTTTTTCTGCCTCAGGATGCTCATTCAAATTCACGCCATCGGGTGAAAGACCTTTGCAGTCTTCTTTGCATAAAACCGTTAGGGGTAATTCCATTGCCAAAAGCTGCGTGATGAGTTCGACAAAGTCTACTTGAGGCTTGCCAAAAAGAAGCGTTTCGTCATGTTCGTCATTGGTCTCGAGCAACTTAAGTTCGGGGGAACCAGGTTTATACAGCATCGGGTAATAAAACTCGGTAGCAATGTCCGTTTGAACTTCGGTCAGACAACGGCGACACTCGAGCTTCGCAGTAGTGGTAGCGTGACCCTCGAGCAAAAAGTTCCCTTCACCACCCGTATCTCGAACGGTAAGCTGCCAATGAATCGGTTTTGCCAAATGAAGACCGTCGGCCTCGAGGAGTGCATCAGATGGCAGGAGCAAGCCCTCGTCTTCGACTTCGTAATCCAGGACGTTTCGGAGGATGAGCTTGGCTAAATTGAGTGTTGCGGTGTCGCGTATTTCCACAGGGTTATAGTGTAACTCATACACCTTTGAACTACTGTCATATCAAAAAGAATACACAAGTGAAAAAGATAACTACAACGTTTATTTTATTTGTTATCTTTGAGAAGTTATGTACTTCATGTATGTTGACGAATCAGGTGACCTAGGTCTTCTCGATCCAAGTAAGCCGCTAAATATGCAGCCAAGTCAACACTATATTTTGACAGGGTGTATCATACCCGCGGAAGAATGGCGTAATTATTTAGCAGCAATTGTGGAAATAAGAAAGCGAATCAAGAATCAATTTGGATTGCCTGTCAGGACAGAATGACATGGTGCTGAACTGGTCAATCCTCGAGGTAATAATGTTTACAAATCAGTTTGCCGCCATCGGCGAGCACGGACAGACTGTTACCATGTTGCCTTATCCTCATTTTTTGTGCAAGATTACCCAAAGCCAAAATCATCAACATTCATATTAACAAAAATAATCCCAAATACACATCAACCACAACCCATGACCTTGAGGAATTAGCTTGTCACGACTTGCTCAACGCTTCCAAACCTACCTTCAAAAAAGTTGCAATGCCAGTTTAGGAATGATTTTTGCTGACGAAACAAATGAAGTGAAAATACGTCGCCTTATAAGGAAGATGCGAGTTTATAATCCTGTACCTAGCTACTTTGGGGGTCACCGTTCTATGCCAATAACAAACAGTGTGGAAGACCCAGTAATGAGAAGTTCGGATCATTCATATTTTGTTCAGATAGCAGATTTAACTTCACACGCCCTCTACAGAAAGCTTTATCCTAAAGGTAGTTATCGCCAATACAATGTGGATAAGCTTTTCGAGCTACTCAACAGTATTTTGCTTATAGAAGCATCTAAATCCGATCCTCAAGGTATTGTACACTTATAAAAAACGCGCCTGCTTCAAGCGGGCGACTTTGTTGCGGCTAGGTTCTCACCATTAGGGCAAGGCTAGTCGCACTAACAGTATAGTACTACTAATCTATTAGCAGTGCTATATAGGTCATATGAGATGTTAATTTTCTGGCATTCCAGGCTTAAAATTATAACATTGTGACCCGCGACGATTTACCTATCCTACCCACACAAAGTGGCTGCTACCTTTATCACAACGCAGACAACACTGTTATTTATGTTGGTAAAGCACTCAACTTACGAAGCCGTGTTCATTCCTACTTTAATAGCGGTACAGAGAAAAAAGCCAGGCTTATTACAGAGAATGCAACGAGGCTCGAGTTCATCGTCACGAAGTCTGAAGTCGAAGCCCTGATTTTAGAAGCGAACTTAATCAAGCGTTACAAACCACATTATAACGTTTTACTCAAAGATGATAAAAGCTATCCATTCTTAAAGCTAACAAAAGAAAAATTTCCGATGCTGCTGTTCTCACGGCGCGTGGTGGATGATGGTGCCAGATATTTTGGGCCTTATCCAAACCCTGGTTCGGTACGAAAAGTTCAGGATTTAATTGCTACGCTTTTTCCACTACGGCAAAACAGTGGGTACCCGTTTCAAACACGCAAAAAACCTTGTTTGCGCTATCACATGAAGCGGTGCTTAGCTCCGTGCGTTGGCTCCGTCACACCCGAGGACTATGCCAAAATCGTCGAGCAAGTTAGAACTTTTTTAGAAGGCAATGTCGCAGAAACTGCCGAACTCTTAAAAATAGAAATGATGGCTGCTGCCGGACGACAAGACTTTGAACTTGCCAGAACCTACCGTGACCGCTTGCAAGCCTTGCAACGTCTTACAGGGTATGACAGCGATGTTGCCAAAGCGTCCAACGAAGATCTAGATTTTATTGGCGTAGCACAAGCAGGCAATTACGCGATGGTGCAACTTTTTCAGATGCGGCGCGGACGTGTGGTCGGGCGTGACAAACGTTTTTTGACCAATGCAAATGAAGCAAGTAAAGCAGAGATTCTCGAGCCCTTTCTCGCTGACTACTACGGGCAAGCCATGCAAATCCCGCCCCTTGTTTTACTTCCAGAGACAGAGCTCGATTTAAATGTGTGGCAAAAATTCTTAACCGAGCGTGCCAAGCGAACGGTCGAGCTGCGCGTGCCGCAACGCGGTGACAAAATGGATTTGATGAACATGGCTGCACGAAATGCCGTTACGGGTGTCGAGGCAGAACTAGCTCTGCTCGAGAAACGCGGCGAAGCCCCAGGCGTGAAAGAATTGCAACAACTTACCAAGCTCGAGAATCCACCTTACCGCATTGAAGGGTTTGATATTTCAAACCTTATGGGTACACATACCGTAGCGAGTATCGTCGTATTTGAAGGTGGACGCTCGAAGAAAAGTGAATACCGCAGGATGCGAATTCAAGGTTTAGATAAACCAGATGATTTCTATAGTATGCACCAAGCCGTGTATCGCCGTTTTACAGGTTCACTTTCGGATAAAATGCCGATTCCTGATTTGCTCCTTATTGACGGTGGCAAAGGTCAGATGAGCGCAGCACGCCGCGCACTTAGTGATGCAGGACTCGAGATTCCCTTATTGGGTTTAGCCAAAAAACAAGAAACAATTATCACCGAAGGTAAAGAAGAAATTCTAGTTCCTATTACGCACCCTGCTTTGAAACTTTTAATTGCCATCCGCGACGAAGCACACCGCACGGCTGTTGGCTTCAACCGCAAGAAGCGAGGTGAGGCCATGACCAAGAGCATTCTCGATGATGTACCCGGCATTGGCCCCAAACGCCGCGACGCGCTACTGGCCTATTTCTCGAGCGTTGACCAGCTTAAGAGTGCTTCGGTAACAGCGATTGCCAACATTCCAGGTGTCGGGCAAAATGCTGCCGAAGCTGTTAAAGAATTTTTTAGCGCAGAGGAAAAACTCGAGGCTCCAGCACATGTTGATTTGGCAACCCTCGAGCAAAGTGTAGAACATAGTGAACAAATTTTACTAGCAACAGAAAAACTGCTTGAGACTGATGAGGGTATAGAGGTTGGCTCGAGTTAATCGCTTCTTATCACTACGAGACAGTATGCGAGAGAAACAAGATTGCTTCGCAGTTTCGGCAGTGCTTGACTTTAGGGAAGGTTAGAACATCTGACACTGCGGCTCGCAATGACAAACGATTCGTCATTGCGAGCCTGGGCTTGGCGTGTGTTCATCGTTGACTCGGCGCACCGTTGCTAGAGCCGCGAAGCAATCCCCCTTCACTGACTTACTATAAAGCCCGTAAAGGAAAATTGCTTTGTCAATCTTCAAATTTATTTTTCAGCAATGCTAAACCTAAGAACAGTCGTCGTGTCGTAGGTTTCTCCGGGATTTAAGACTGTGCTTGGAAAATTTGCTTGATTCGGTGCATCAGGATAATGCTGTGTCTCGAGACACAAACCATCACTCTGGCGATACGTTGTGCCACTCGGGCCAGCTACAATACCCATTAAAAAATTTCCAGAATAAAACTGAATAGCTGGTTCTGTCGTATGTACTTCTAAAACGCGGCCTGAGGTGGGCTCGAGCAACCTTGCCGCTAGCATCATCTCGCCATCTTTTGGCTGCTTGCGGTTGAGAACCCAGTTGTGGTCATAGCCACGTCCGTAAACCATCTGCTGGTGATTGCTGCGCACGCGCTCACCAATGATGGTGGAAGTTCTAAAGTCCAAGGGTGTGCCCTCGACTTTGGCAATTTCACCTGTGGGAATCGCGGTGCTATCGGTGGGTGTGTAGTGATCAGCATTGAGCATGAGTTCGTGAGCAAAAATATCACCCGTACCTTCACCTGCTAAATTGAAGTAGCTGTGATTTGTCAAATTCACAATCGTTGGTTTATCTGTTGTTGCCTGGTAGTGAATATGCAGAGCGTTGTCATCGTCGAGACGATAGGTCACCGTCGTAGCGAGGTTGCCAGGAAAACCCTCTTCCCCATCGGGACTCGTGTACGTTAGCTCGAGCCCCACCGCATCATCCGTTTTCATTTCTCTTGCAGCCCAGATTTTTTTATCAAAACCCTCTTTACCACCGTGAAGTGAATGTTGACCTTCATTCGCAGAAAGTTTATATTCGGTGCCGTTAAGCTTGAACGTTCCATTGTTGATGCGGTTACCAAACCGCCCTGTGATACAACCAAAATAAGGACTCTTGTTTAGGTAATCCTCGAGCGACGTGCACGCCAGCACCACATTGGCCATATTTCCCTTGCGGTCTGGGACACGAATACTCGAGATAATTCCACCCAACGTGATGATGCTGACTTCCATGCCCTTGTTATTGATTAACATGTAAAGTTCGACACTTTTGCCCTCGGGAGTTTCGCCGTATGCCTGTTTTTTGATTGAGTTTGCCATAGGTGACCGAGTATAACAAAGCAGGTGAAAGGAGGAAGTAGACAGGAGTTAGCATGGTGTCCTTTTCTCCTTCATTCTCGCCTGCCCTGCCTAGAACCTCACAGACGATTTTATGGAACTGTGCTAATTTAGTGGCCTATGAAAAAATTCTCGAGACTGCTATGGCTGGTTGTCTTACTCTTTGTCCTGTTCCTTAGTGCCTGTGGTGAAGGTGAAACTACAAGTACTTCACCAGATGGCGGTACGAGTGGTCCGCCTTATAATGGTGGGGATGATGGCGGAGCTAAACCAAGTGAACCCATTGCAGAGGCTCCTTCCGACATAACTGAAGGTGGTGGTGGAGACGTGTCATCTGGAGGCGACGGAGAAGAACCAGTACAGTCTGGCACCCTAACCGCTGGCGACGTAGACGATAATCTAAATTTCGCTTCCTTCCAAACCTACCTAAACAACGTCCAACAAAGTTTAGCTCAGCAACAACTCCCAGCCATTTCTCTTAGTGACGGTGTTTCAATTCGCGTGCTGGACGGTGCAGGCGTCGCAATCTCTAATGCCAAAGTTAAAGTTTTTGCAGGGGATAGTCAAACACCCTTGCTCGAAACCACAGGGGGTGCCAACGGCGTATTTCAATTTTTCCCCGCCTTTGATGGTGCAGCCGAAGCCAAAACCTTTCGCCTCGAGTTCCGCCCTGCCGATGCTGATAGTCCTGTAGCCACACTGAACTTAGATCTCGTACAACCTCTAGTTCAACCCATTGAAGTGAAGCTCGAGGACTTTACAACAACTGCGCCCCAAGCTCTCGACTTCATGCTTGTCATGGACGCAACAGGCAGCATGGGCGATGAAATGCAGTATTTAACCACCGAGTTTCGAGATATTGTCACAACGATTAAAACCCAATTTCCAAATGTCTCGACGCGCTTTGGTCTTATTGTCTACCGTGACGAAGGCGATGATTACGTGGTACGAAGTTTTGACTTTACTGATTCAGTAGAGACGATGCAACAACAACTTTCTCAACAAACCGCCGCTGGCGGTGGTGATTACCCCGAAGCAATGGATCAGGCGATGGAACGAGTCAATCAGGCCCAGTGGCGTGGTGGCAATACAGCCCGCCTCGTCTTTTTAGTTGCCGATGCACCACCTCATACTAAGAACGCTAGCAAAGCTCTTAACGCTGCAAAAACGGCTCGCCGTTTGGGTTTGCATTATTATCCTTTGGCCGCGAGTGGCGTTGCAGATGAAGCCGAATATCTCATGCGCTTAACGGCTGCAACGACACACGGGCGTTACTTGTTCCTCACCGATGACTCGGGTGTAGGCAATCCGCACGCCGAGCCTAAAATTCCTTGCTACCAAGTCACACGCTTAGACCAGCTTATGATTCGGGTTATCTCGAGCGAACTCAGTGGCGCGCGCGTCGAAGCTGAACCCGCACAAATCATCCGTGAAATTGGGCAACAGCAAGGTGGAGTGTGCCAAGCGCAGCAGTAAAATAAGTCAAGTAGTTTTGTCCAGCAATAAAGTGAAGAAGGCAGAAAGCCAAATAGGGTCTCAAGCTGTTGGCTTTCTGTCTTCTGCGTTTTGGTTTGAGCGTTACAAGCTCAGACGAACTAAATAGTGGTCAGAACCCCAAATCAATCTCTTTAGGAAAATTGGGGAACAGCTTAGACTTTTTCATTTGCCCTCGGTGATCGTAAAATTCCATAGCTCGCATGGTATTACATACCCAAACTTCTTTTGCACCCTTCGCCAAGTACAATTCTATTTTTTCATTAATTTCTGCCTTCGTATTTGAAAATGAGGTTATTTCAATACAGACTTCAGGTGCAACCTGATAGGGCGTTACCAACTTGTTTTGCTTAAAGAACGCTTTAGAAAGCCAAACCACATCCGCAACTTTTACACCCATAGAAGTTTGGACAGAACATTCTGACAAAACTCTGCCATTCTTTTTCATAGTTTGTAATAAGCTAATGATTTCACTCTGTACCAGACCGTGTTCGTTCGACGCGGGACTCATGACAATCTGCCCTTTCTCGTTTTGCTCTATTTTATAAGGCAAATTTTGCAATTGTGGGTCCATCATGATCTCTGACCAATTCATAAAATAAGTATAGAAGATTTTGACCCTAGCTGACTCGAGCTCTCGTGACACTCGAGTGAAGTTCTTCACATCTTGTGCGACACTGCTGCTCCAAGCTTGCAACCCTTTATCCCCAACATTGAACATGTCTCGGGTGTATCTGTGGGCATAGATGGTTTACCGTTTAAGGAGCTTGATCTTTACGAGTATTACTGGGCAGACAAAGTGCAGGGCAAAATCACTTGGTATACATCGTTGTGGTTCTTGATTCGTACAAGTTTTTCAAGTTTGAACTTTCGCAAGCAGTTACCCATACTACTTGAATCTCGCAAAAGCAATGGCAAAAAACGCTCCTACTTACACATTATCAGCAAGGAAATTTTCACCTCCATACTCTTCCTTTTCATCATCGCGCTCCTCGTTACCCTTCTTATTATTGTAGGAGCCACAAGTCCTGTGGTTTTTAGAGATCTACAAAACTTCGGTCCGGTTCCAGTCTTAGCAAGCACGCTTTGAGCTATTCCTTGGTACCGAGGTGTTGCTGGTACACTCTTCTTGTTTCTCGGCATTGCCTAGGTTTATCTGCTCGTCAGTATCGTAGGAGGCTACTGGCAACGTTGGCGTATTGCTTTGCAACACAGAAGCGACCTTGGCACAGTATGAGTAGCACAGCAAGGACACCTTGGTTGCCTCTCTCTAGTGTTGCTCTGGTCATACTCGCTTGTATTGAAGTTCCTTTTTATCTATGGGTGCAAAACGATGTTGCTGAACTTGCTAAACCTATAAGCTGTTTATATTTTAGGGCATTCTCTCGGTAGTGTCATCGCCTACGACATGCTCAACGAACTCTCGAGCGACCTTCGCTTAGAAATCCAGCAACAGAAAAAACCTGCTGCTAAAGTCATGACTACACTCGGCATGAACAAACTCAAAGGTCTGCTAACCTTCGGTTCACCGCTCGATAAAATCTTTTACTTTTTCCGTGCAGGTGTGTCTGATGAACAAGCCGTGCGCTTACAGATTTTGTCTCACCTATACTCGAGCCGCAAACAAAAATCAAGACGCGACTACAGTCATTACAAATTTGAGCCCTACGACTCCTACTTCCAACATCTCTACTGGGTCAATTTGTATAGTCATGCCGATGTTATTAGTGGCTATCTGGATTTCTACACAGTGGATAAACAGTGTGCGTTACATTTTTGGAATCCACTTACCGCGCACGGTCAGTATTGGCAAAGTTTAGCTTTTTATGAGTGGGTTTATGCTTGGCTCATGAATGCTCGAGATTTTCAAGTAACCCCCTCTAACGACAACAACTCTTCTTCGCAAGAAGAAAATGATGTTCATCAAAAAACCTTGGCGGTTGTGTAACTAGGTGCAGGAGCGCACGGCGTAGCTTCGCTTGCTTTCAGACCGCGCCCCTACATCACGGCAGGCTCGAGCGACTCAATCTCTTTTTTCAGCGGATCAACCGCGACATTGCAACCGTTCGGCAGCACCATCGTTGGAGCCGTATGACCAAAACCCACATTCGCTATCCCAGGCAAATCTTCTTGCCCAACTTCTGCTAGCCCTTTAAGAATGTTTTCGTGCAGTTGACCTTTCATCTTACCTATGTAATCTCTCGCACGTGCAATGAGTATCTCAATCGTCAATCTCTTTTTGCCAACACCTCAAATCCAATATTTATTGCACTACAGCGACTCTGTAGAGTGTGCTCAGCGCATCACAGAGAGGTCATTTGAAGCAAAAATCCATTCGTTTTTGACTTGCTTACTTAAATTTTTTTAAGGTGCGGCAAATAAACAGTGGTATGATTCGTGTGTCAACCACTAGTAAGTTTTTGTGAAAATGACAAACGCAACAGAAGAGCTGAGGCAACAGCTCAACCTTGAGAGAGAGATCATATTGGAAGAGCAAGAAGAACTTGATGAAGAGCTTTTTGAAGCTTCAAACGGCTATGCTTCAAGTCAGTTAACCATGTTATTATCTCTAATAACATTGCTAGTTTTTCCTAATTGGAACACATTTTTTGTGTTCCTAATCTGGACGTATGGAATTTTTCATATGTTCCTCATGTATGGGGGACGCTACAACACCTGTTTCCAGGCAAAAACCAAATTAGAGATTGAGCTTAAACAAGTTGAGCAAAAACTTCTTGTTCTAACAATGGGAAAAGAAAATTTTTGTAACTACTCAGGAGGTCAATAAAGGCAATAAGACATTACCTTGAAAGATGCTGACTAAGCCATCCCAAACATTCAATCCTTGCTTAGTCAAAGTAGCGATGTAACTGCGAATGCGACAAAATGCTTGCGCTC
>JBOFGY010000311.1:0-14156 GCA_051649365.1 Trueperaceae bacterium | reverse complement strand
GGGCCGCGCCCGAGCTTTCCAAATGATCCACCCTCTTTAGAAGTTTATCTTTTTGATTTTGATGGTGATGTATATCGTCAACCCTTGAATGTACATTTTGAGGCGTTTATTCGTGCACAGCAGAAATTTTCCGGACTTGACGAGCTTAAAGCGCAACTTGAAAAGGATAAGGAAAGGGCTCGAGCTGCATTAGCTAGTGAAATTCAGATATAGGTTGGTAGCTTTGTATGCCCTTTTTATACAACCCTCTTTTTTGAATGAGATTTGCTACTTCTCGCGCCCAAGCAGCATAAATATCTGGACCAGGATGAAAGCCATCAGAAGCCATGAGCTTTGGATCGTCTATTTTATCTTGCTTCAAATAGTCACAATAGGTTCGAGCTTTAACCAAGTCGGCGAGAGCTTTGTCAAGTCTCCGACTCTGCAATCCCAAATACCACCTTAGTGGTTGAGGCAACGATGGGAATTTACCCACAGGTGGAAATCCAGAAACAATGACGCGAGACGCATTAAACTTCGAGTGCAAAAGTTGTAAAATCGCTTTTTGGTCTTCGAGAAATTTATCTTTTCGCCTACCCGCGGTTACGTCATTTACACCAAGCGACGTAACAACAACATCAAAGGATTCAGGAGCTATCTTATTTAAGTAGCGCAAGGTAGAAGCACTTGTCGCACCTGTTTTCGCAACGAGTTTCCAGTGCAAGGTATAGTGTGGAGCTAAACAGGTAATAAGATTACCTAACAATGCTTGAGTCTGCGTAGGAACACCCACACCAGCCGCAGCAGAATCACCAAGTACAAGGATACGTAAGGACGGGCCTTCTCCTGTTACGCCTTGTCGCTCACCTTCAGGTTCTGGCAGCCTCACGATGGTTTTGCTTACATACTTACCTTGAGCCAATAAAATAGGAGCCAAACCAACTTTTGCAATTGAATAACCCATCACAACACCACACATTTTTGAGCAACGAGGAAACAAAAAATACTAGAGAGCTGTATCATGCCACTATATTAGCAAGATAACTAGGGTAAGCTGTCAATACTTATGCTCATCTACGGAAAAAATGCAGTGATTGAAGCGATGCAAGAAGGACAAGTTACACGGCTTATGTTGGCGCAGGGATTGCATCCTGGCACGGTGAGGGAACTAGAAAAACTTGCTAAGGAACAGGATGTCATCGTGGAGAACGTGCCACGCATTCAACTTGACCAAGCTCTTAAAACAACGAACCATCAAGGTGTCGTAGCAGAAATGGCGGAACTCGAGTTCGCCGATGAAGACGCGCCTTTCGCCCTTGCAAAAAAGTGTAACGAGAAACTCCTCCTAGTTCTGTTAGACCAAATCAGCGACCCGCGTAACTACGGCGCAATTATTCGCAGCGCAGAAGTTTTGGGCGCACACGGTGTCATCACGGAAGAACGCCGCAGCGCACCGCTCTCCCCTGTTGTCGCTAAAACAGCAGCGGGTGCCACAAGTTATTTGCCACTCGTGCAGGTAAAAAATTTGCCGCGCTATATGGAGGATTTGAAAAAACGTAACATCTGGGTGTACGGCGCAACCGGTGACGCACCCAATACACCTAAAGATTTAGATTGGGACAGAGATGTAGCTCTCGTGATTGGCTCTGAAGGTACAGGAATGCGACGACTCGTGCGCGACACTTGTGACGACATGGTTAAAATCCCAACGAAAGGCCATATCGAAGCTTTGAATGCATCCGTTGCAGCAGGTGTGCTACTTTATGCAATTCAATCCGCACGTCAAAAATGAAAGTCAAGGAATATAGAATGGAGGAGGGAGTAGATTTTCTTCTCCATTCTATATTCTCCCTCCTATTTTTCTACTCCCCGTAAGCAGTTAAAACAAGTTTCCTTCGTCCACCATGTTCGCGGTGTTCGCAAAGGTAGATGCCTTGCCAGGTGCCGAGGGCCAAGCGTCCGTTGCGAATAGGAATACTTAGTGAGTTGCCAAAGAGTGAAGCTTTAACATGTGCGGGCATGTCATCGGAGCCCTCGAGCGCATGTTCAAAATAGGGCGCGTCATCAGGTATAGCTCGCTGCACATACTGCTCGAAATCTCTCCTAACGTCGGGCGAAACATTTTCGTTTAACGTTAGGCTTGCTGAGGTATGTTGAATAAAAATATGTAGCAAGCCCACCTGGATAGCACGAATATCAAGTGCTTGCACAATCTCTTTCGTAATGATATGAAACCCACGCTTGTAAGCGGGTAACTCGAGTTCAGTTTGTAACCAAGGCATGGCTACTTCCTCCCACAAAACGTTAGCCTGTCAGCAATTTTTGAAAAAGAATGTAGAAGGGAGAATGGAGACCTCCCTCTTTAATTCTCCCTCCTTTCTCACTGTGGCCGTTTTGCAAAGTGCTTATAGCGATTAAAGGTATCAAAGCCCAAAGACTCGAAAATTTGCACGAGTTTTGCATCTGACATGACAAGTGAGGTTTCAATGCGTCCTAATGGGCTTTGGGCTGCAAGCTCGAGCATTGCAGAAATCACGACACGGCGCAGCATTTCGGATGAGGTGCGATGTTCTTGCAAAACACCCGCACCCGTTAAGTAATACACGCTGTCAATGCCTTGCGACTTAGCCCCAAAAAAAGCGTAGCCAACGGGCGGTTGGTCAAGGGTTTCACGGGCGATAAACCACAAATCCGGTGTAAAACGACTGCGCCAGCGTTTGAGATAAGCCCAAGCGTAATCCGAAAGTTTGTGCTCAGCACCTTCATAAACTTCGCGGAAGCCCCCGTCACTGGTGTAACTCCAGGCTTCGAGCACCACAGGCAAACCGAGCGGCGGCACCTCAGCAAGGTCAAAAGCAAGTTCCACGATTTCTTCCCGCCAAAAGCCCAAACCCTTAAAGAAAGGCTCGAGTTCAGCAATTCGCGCTTCAGAAAAATTGTAAAGCGGAAGATAAGCAGCTTGGTGTGGAATCTCGAGCAGGATATGCTCGAAAAGCTCGAGCATATCCCGCGCACTGTCTTCAAACCAAAAATTGCTGAGATACAAATTGAGTTTGTCTTCGTGAATATTCGGAGCAAGGGCGTGAACACCTGCTTTGGCTTGAGCCTCTTTCATCAGCACGTAACTTCTCGAAACCTCAACATCTACATCGCGCACGTGGGGCAAGAGTCGCCGTGCCAGTGTGTTCGGATCACTATGACCTAAAAAAGCAAAGGAGCGACTTAGAAACCAAGCGAGTTCGTCAGGAGCAAGTGTGCGTATCACGGAGCTTTACTTTAACATTCCTTTAGGAAATCAAAACAGAGGGCAAAGGCAAAGCTGTTTTTAGCATTAAACAAGTGAAAGCACGACACCCTGCTGCGCTCTGAGTTTTTCTGTTATAGCCCAAGGTGTGAGGGGTGGAGCAAAGAAATATCCCTGACCGTATTTACAACCAAAGTGCTCGAGAATCGGTGATTGCTCTTTTTTCTCAATACCTTCTGCAACAACCTCGAGTTGCATGGCAGTGGCAAGTTGCAAAATGGCTTCAATCACTTTGGCTTCTTCTTTAAGGCTTTCGGTGCCTATGATAAACGATTTATCTATTTTAAGTAAATCTATTGGCAAACGGTTCAAACGACTCAGCGATGAGTAACCTGTACCAAAATCATCAAGGTAAATTTTCATCCCCCAGGCGCGCAGGGTTTCTAAAACTTTTTGTACACGCTCGTCTTCAGCACTCAACATACCTTCGGTGACCTCGAGAGCTAAAAACTGTGGAGCCACACCGCTTTCACGCAGGGCTTCATGGATGTTATGAACGAGTAAATTTCCCTCAAAGTGGCGCGCGGATAAGTTGACGCTTATCGTCAAGGTGGGGTCAAGGGTGTGCCACTGCCGTAGTTGTTTGAGTGATTCACTTAAAACAAAACTGTCCAGTTGTACCACAAGACCTGTTTCTTCAGCGAGGGGAATAAATTCGACAGGACTCACTATACCCTTCTTGGGATGTTGCCAGCGCACGAGGGCTTCAAAGCCCATAATCTTGTTGGTTGCTAAATGAACAATAGGTTGATAGTAGACATTAAACTGTCCGTGCTCAATCGCCGTACGCAATTCAGACTCGAGGGAAAAACGTGCTTTCACCTGGGCGTGCATTTTGCTGTCAAATAGGGCGTGTCTAGCCTTGCCTTCGTGCTTGGCACGGTACATAGCGATGTCTGCGTCGCGCAGCATATCGTCGGCATTGGTGTAGCGGTCATGACTTAGGGCAATACCAATGCTCGCGGTACTAAACACCGTTTGTTCGCTACCGCCCAAAACAAAAGGCGCGGCAATTGCCTCTTGAATACGCTCCGCGACCATCACGACATCGTAGACATCACGGAAACCGTCGAGCAAAATTGCGAATTCGTCACCGCCAAAGCGGGCCACGGTGTCGCGAGGTCGCTCGAGGGCTACATCCATATCCAAACGAGCCACCGTATCTGATTGGCGCAGTGACCGCTCTAAACGCTGCGACGCTTCGACAAGCAGCGCGTCGCCTACAGCATGCCCTAAAGTATCGTTTACAAACTTAAAACTATCTAAGTCAATGTAGAGTACTGCAAACTGGTAAAACGCTTGTTGTTTGACGCGGTTCAAAGCGCGTTCCAAACGGTCTGTAAACAGTTTGCGGTTTGGTAAATTTGTTAGCGCATCGTAGGCAGCAACACGACTCGAGGAATCGGTTTGCCAACCGGCCATGCGCGTCGGTTGCCCTGTCGTATCGCGCACGGCTACCGCACGACTTAAAACCCAACGGTAACTACCGTCTTGGTGCCGAATACGGTGCTCGCTTTCAAAACTTGGCGTTTTGCCCTCGAGGTGTTGATCAATTTCTTCTTGTACGCGGTCAGAATCTTCGGGGTGAACACGGCGCAACCATTCGTTCAGATTGTCCGTTACTTCATCATCCCCGTAACCCAGCATCGCTTTCCAACGCGGTGAGTAATATACTTTGCCTGAGACAATATCCCAGTCCCACAATCCGTCGTTTGCACCTTGAGCCGCAAGCGAATAGCGTTCTTCACTTTCCCGCAAGGCAAGTTCACTGATTTTACGCTGACTAATATTGCGCGATAGTACTAGCACCCGCTCGTGGTCAATGGGGACAACTCGCGCTTCGTAATAACCTACGCTTTTGGGCATCACAATTTCATATTCGTGGCCTTGCATTTGCCCTGTAGCAAGGGCTAAACCGATGAGAGCTTTTGTTCGCTTCGCTAAGTCTGGGGATACAAAGGGAATGTCCGTGATATTTTTTCCTACGGGGTCAGCGGGAAAAGAATCATGACTTGGAGCTTCTGCCCGAAGATAGTTGCCGTGCTTGTCCATGACAAACAGCAAATCTGGCATTGCTTTCAACATGGCGCGTTGTTGCGCTTCGGCTTCACGCAAGAGTTCTTGGGCCTGGCGACTTTCGGTAATATCCGTTTCGATAGCGACAAACTGCTCGAGCTTTCCCTCTTCATCGTAAATGGGTTGTGCATTAATACGCGCCCAATACGGCTGTTTTGCTTTGTTATAATTTAAGACTTCACAACTAAACCCCTCACCCCGTTGAATCGCTTGGCTCATTAAGCTGACAGTAGCAGGGTCGGTTCCTGTCCCTTGTAATAACGTGCCTGGTTTTTTCCCCTTGGCCTCAGCAAAACCGTAGCCTGTTAAGAGCGTAAAACTTTCGTTCACCCACTCGGTGAAACCTCGAGCGTCGGTAATAACGACGGCATTTTCGGTGCGACTTGCCACGAGCGCGAGCTTTTCGGCTTCCTCGGTCTTCTTGGCAAGCTCGAGCATGATTTTGTTGCGCTCGAGGGCGTGACGAATGGATTTTTCTAGGAGTAAAACGGTGATGTGGCTTTTTACTAAGTAATCGGCTGCACCGGCTTGAATCGCTTGACGGTCTGCTTCAAAATTACCATTGCCCGTAAGCATAATGATGGGAGCTTGCACCCCCGCTGTTTTGGCGGCAAGCAACAGATCATAGCCTGACTTGGCACCAATATGATAATCGAACAGACATAGGTCAAAGGTTTTGCTTTGGAGCGCAGCGAGGGCCGTCTCGTAGCTGCTTTGCCACTCGAGCTTAAAGGTCAAGCCTTCAATTTCTCGTAAGGTATCTCGGGTTAAAACGTAATCATCCGCGTCATCATCCACGAGCAAAATGTTGAGGGAAAGGTTAAGCATACCCTACCGCCAACCCCTTTACTAAACTTCGCACGATTTTCAATCTATACATGACACCAGCTTTCATGTTAGCACCGTGCCTCGCTCGTCTTCTGTATAAATTTTGGCAACATCTAGCCTAACGTCATCGGGTAGCGTCAAGACAAAGGTTGAACCTTCTCCTGGACGGCTTGAGACCGCCACACTGCCCTCATG
Organism: Trueperaceae bacterium; assembly: GCA_051649365.1. Classification (GTDB taxonomy): domain Bacteria; phylum Deinococcota; class Deinococci; order Deinococcales; family Trueperaceae; genus CAVTAE01. Next base: position 7,774 of record JBOFGY010000311.1, on the reverse strand, counting down.
TCCCTCGATGATGCGCCGCACAATCGCCAAACCAATCCCCGTTCCTTCGTAACTATCGCGGTTGTGAAGGCGTTGAAACACCCCAAAAATTCGCTCTTTGTAGTGCTCCTCGAAGCCAATACCATTGTCTGCTACAGCAATATCCCAGTGACCCGAGGGGCGGCGTTGGCTCGTGACACTAATGACAGGGGGAACATCTGCTTTGCGGAATTTGAGAGCATTGCTGAGCAGGTTTTGAAAAACTTGCCTTAACTGTGAAGCGTCGGCGTACAGCGTCGGCAAATCCACTACCTCCACTGTAGCTCCTGTTTCTTCAATGCTTATTTGCAAATCGTTGAGCACACCCTGCACGACGGTCTCGAGAGACACAAATTCACGTTTCTGCTGTTTATTGGCCCGTGCAAAGGACAGCAAATTATCAATAAGCGTCCGCATCCGTACAACCGAGTTGTGAATGCGCTGTAAATAGTCACGGCCCTGGTCGCCCAGCTCTGCCTCATATTTGGAATTTAGGCGGTCACTAAATGCTTGAATTTTTCGCAAGGGTTCTTGTAGATCGTGCGCAGCAATAAACGCGAATTGCTCGAGGTCCGCATTGACCGAAAACAACGCTTCGGCTTGTTGCAACAGGGCTTCTTCCATCACCTTGCGTTCACTGATATCGCGCACAACAGCCTGCATACCGACGAGTTTCCCTTCGGATCTGACCATACTCACGTTTTGCCCCATCCAACGTTCGGTGCCATCGACAGCTATAACTGGAAATTCCAAATAGGTCGTCTCAGTCTTGGTTTTGAATTGCTCGAGATAAAAGTCCTGAACCCATGCACGGTGGTCTGGTCGCACGAACTCGAGATAATGCCGACCAAGCACAGCATCATTGTCGTAACCCAACACCCGCTTGACTACAGAATTGGCGTAGCGAAAGTACCCTTGAATATCCGTGCGGTAAATGATGTCGCTGGCATTTTCAATAAGGTTGCGGTAACGCGACTCACTCCCTTGCAAGGCTTTATAAAGCCGCGCCCGTTCAACCGCTAAACCCAAGGTGTTTGAGAGCGACGACATAAGTCGCAGATCAGCTTCATCAAAAAAGCCTTCCTGGGTACTCTCGAGACTTAGTAGTCCAACAACCTGCCCGTTATCGAGGAGCGGCACATACACCCCCGACTGAATCCCTTTCCCTTGGAAGTCTCGCACCGCTTGGTCATCTTGAGCTGTTCTTATAAGTACGGCTTGTCCAGTGCGCACAACCCTGCCCATCATGCCTTGGTCAATCTTAAGACGTTCAATGACCTGCACATAACCAACGTGATGTTTTAAGAGGAGTTCACCCTGCTCGAGCACATACAAACTTGTCAGCGCGTCATCAAAAGTGTTGGCTAACAGTGTAACCGTTTTTTGAATCACGGTCTCGAGTTCTAGGTCTTGCGTAGCAACCGTCCTTACCCTATCTAAAAGCAACAACTCCTGCGTGCGACGTTGCGCGTCACGGCTTATGCGTTGTAAGGCGACTTCATCCTCGTGTCGCTGAGTCACGTCGCGCACCAACACCATAACGCGCTCATTCCCAATTGGCACGAGTCGCGCCTCATAAAAAACGCTCTGCCCTGTGCTCGAGACCTTCCTGTACTCAAGCTGTTGCACGGCTTGCTGGTTTAGGGCATCTTGGTAAGCTAGTCCGAGTAAGTCTGAGTGTGGTAGCACTGTCTCTACAACCTGCGACGTTTCATTTAATGGTGCGGATGTAGCACTCGGTTGCACGACCCCAGTAGCGTCCACAATCATCATCGTGTCAGGTAGAGCCTCAAGGAGGGCTTGCTGCTCGCGCTGTGCTCGCAAAAGTTGGGCTTCGGAGCGTTTTTGCTGCGTAAGTTCATAGGCATAAATATCATAATTTTGACTTTGAGCATTAAAGTTAATCTTCTGCAAATACACACGCTTGCCCACGAGCACTTCCCGCTCGAAAGTCAAGCCAGGACGCAGCTGGTTCACGAGCGTGTCCCAGGTGGCAAGTAACGGATGCTGAACATCAGCTCCAGCACCGCCCAGTTCAGGAAAGTGCTTTTGCGCACTTGGATTGGCAAATAAAAGTTGCCCCTCTGGCGATACCTCCATAATGACAGTTGGGGTTTGCTGCACGAGGAGGGCATAGCGTTCAAGTCTATTTTGATAGTGATGCAAGGCACGACTCGAACGGCGTACCCAACGATACACACCACCAAAGATAAGCACGAAAAGCAAGGTGACTAACAAGGCTAAAAGAAAATGAGTTAAGCGAATCACCCTTACCTTTGTGTCCACATCGCTATAAACTTCAAGAACTCCTACTACATTTTGTTGTGAACCAAACCAAGCACCCTGAAGCTGATGATTGTCGAGGGGCAGATAAATCGCCACAACTTTGCGCGCCTCACCTTCTACCAAAAACGTTTCGTACTCACTCGCCACCATGTTATGCAGGGCAGCTTGCAAATTGCTATTGGTGTATTCGTTTTCACCGATAGCAGCCTCGTTTGTCGAGTACACAATGACACCTTGGTCATTAAAAAGATTAACTTTGACTGTCGCGGTTCGCTCGAGTTGGGCTTGCAACGCTAAGGTAAAGGACTCGAGGTTGACGCGCTTTCCTTGGAGTAAACTCACAATCTCTGAAGCGTAGGCATGACTCAATACTTGACTCAGTGCAAGGTTTTTCTGTACCTCTTGACTACGCAAATAACGCAGAGAAATCGTCAAACCTACCGAAACAAGCACAAGAGTAGACACAAATGCGAGAATGCCTGCCAGCAGTAAGTAGTGTCCCTGCCTTGCCGCATTCTCCTTTTCTGCTGGCGGTTGCATTCCTATTTGTCCTACACCTATTGAGTTCATTCTTGCCCTCACTCTTTGCCACTCAAGCCTATTAGGTTGTTGATGACTCGCTCATTAAGCCAGAAAGCTTCAGTTCATCTGATCCTTTGGTATATAGGGTAAATGAACAAGCTCGAACCAGTAATGTCCAAACCCTCGCACGACTTCGACAAGTTCGGCAAAGGTCGCAGGTTTTGTAACATAGGAATTTGCCCCGAGGTCATAACTTTTTAAGATGTCTTGCTCAGCTCTCGAGGTCGTCATAATGATGACAGGAATACAGCGCAAGTTTGGGTCAGACTTAATAGTAGATAAAGCTTCCCGCCCATCTATTTTGGGCATGTTGAGGTCAAGCAAAATAAGTCCTGGACGCGGTGCAGTGGTGGTATCTACAAAGCGACCCTCGTGACGCAAATATTGGAGCAGTTCTTCCCCGTTTGTAACACAACGCACCTCGTTAGTAAGCCGTGCTTCTTTGAAAGCATCACAGGTCAGAACTTGGTCATCGGGGTCGTCATCAGCGAGTAACACCGTGACGGGTTGAGCTGAGTGTGCGTTTACCCCACCTTTTGTTGGCACCATTGTTATTTTTGCTGGCTCGAGCGCATGACGCATAGCTATAAGTGTTACAGGCAGACCCCGAGAAAGCTGCGAAGTTTATAACATTTGCTGTGGCAATGTTGGAAAGTTGACAGGAAGGCTGAGAGCAGAAGCCTAAAAAGATTGGATTTCCTGCCCTCTACTTTCGGCTTTTTGCCTTGGCTTAGCTTGCTGGAACTAACCGAACCCCTTCAGGAGTAACAATATAGGCAAAGCCTGGTACGTCACTCGATACAAAATTAATCTCGTAACCCTCTTCAGAGATGGTTTTGAGTTGCCACAAAACCCCTCGAGGCAAGTCTAAGCTCGTGAGAACACCTGTATCGTAGCGACCCGTCTCGATTTTTGCGGTTTCCATTTTGTGATAGGCAAGCTGGGCCGTGCGTTCCAAGGCTTGTGATTCTGGACTCGCCGTAACCTCAGTCATCGTTCTGGTACCAGGTGTACAGGCACTAAGAACAGCAATAAGGAGGAAAAACCCTAATAACACAGGGCGAAAAAAGACAGAACGAATTTGGATAGAAGGAAAAGATGAAAACATCATGTCCAAAGCATACGGGCCAGAAAGATGAGGGGAGTATGACGGCTGAAAGGTGTCATAAAGCCACAAAAACTATAAAGCTATGATGGATTCTATCTTTGGCTTTCTGCTCAACTCTGCTACTTCTTATACTGCTTACACTGCCTTTGCTTGGCTCGACTTTCTGCCCTCTGCCCTTTTTTACGGTATTATCTCGCCGTATGGCAAAGATTCTAGTTACAGACACAATCAACCTAGGTACGTACGACTTCCCCGACATGCAAATTGACTACCGCGAGGGCATTGCTCGCAACGAACTCTTAAACATTGCCGGCGGCTACGACGCGATTATCACACGCAGTCGCACCCAAGTGGATGCGGAGCTTGTAGGAGCAGCCAAGAGCATTAAAGTTATCGGGCGCGGCGGCGTGGGTGTAGACAATATTGATATAGATGCGGCGAGCCGCAAAGGCATTCTAGTTCTCAACGCCCCAGAATCAAATAACGTTTCTGCTGCAGAACTCGCCATCGCTCTCATGATGGCTGCAGCCCGCGGTATTGGGCGCAGTGATAAACAAATTAGGAACGGCACTTGGGACAGAAAATTTTTAGGGCGCGAACTCAAGGGGGCTAAGCTCGGCATCGTCGGGCTCGGGCGCATTGGTTCCCTCGTAACAAAGCGCGTGCAGGGTATGGGCATGACTGTACTCGCTTATGATCCTTACATCTCTAAAAACCGTGCCGAAGACCTCAAGATAGAACTCTTTGACAATCTCAAACAAATGCTCGTTCAATGCGATTTTTTAACTGTACATACACCCCTCACCGAAGAAACCCTCGGTATGATTGGCCGCGATGAACTCGCCTGCTTGCCACGTCACGCTGTGGTTGTGAACGCCGCACGTGGCGGCATCATTCAAGAAGACGCACTCGCTGAAGCTCTTAAAAATAACAAGATTTTTGCCGCGGGTTTAGATGTCTTTGTTGGTGAGCCTCCCAAAACAGATCACCCATTACTCGAACTCGATAATGTGGTTTTGACCGCACATTTAGGTGCCAACACGGAAGAAGCGCAAGCTAGAGTCGGCGCAGAAATTTTAGAGCGCGTCGTGCTCGCCTTACGCGGTGACATTTCACGCGGCGCAGTGAACGCCCCCTCAATGGCTCCAGGCGTAATGGAAGCACTTGGCAAATACTTGGAACTCGGTGAATCCCTTGGCAAGATGGCCGCGCAACTTTCCAAAGGTAGACCTAGAGAGTTACAAATTGAATTTTCCGGCACCTTCCCGAGTGAACCCGAACCCATTTCTGTCGCAGTCATCAAAGGCTTTTTAGAACCGATGCTGGACGAAGCACCCAACTTTATTAACGCACCCTCGATTGCCAAAGAGCGCGACATTCGTGTTTCAAAAGTCTCTGCCTCGCGCAGTCGTGGCTACACCAATCACGTCATGGTGACCGTCACGACAGATGAAGGTAAGGGCGAGACAACGAGCATTGGTGGCACGGTGCTAGGTAACCATCCGCGCATTGTTAGCATCAACGGCTTTACAATTGAAATTCGTCCTGAAGGCACCATGCTGCTCTGCACGAACTATGACCGGCCTGGTGCAGTCGGCAAAGTTGGCACGGTGCTGGGTAACGCCGGTGTGAACATCTCGAGTATGCAGCTCTCGAGAGTGGGCGAAGATGGTCTAGCGATGTTCGCACTCGCACTAGACCAAACCCCGTCAGACGAAACACTTGCCGTATTGCGAAATATGAGTGATGTGATTCGGACATTGCAAACGGTGAAACTATAAGTGGTAAGACGGGCTTGAACCAAATAGCTCACGACGCTTTCAAGTTTGATTTAGTATCTATTTCAGCAAACCTCAATCGCACCATTTTTCGTAAAACAAATGGGTCGGTTTTCGCACTAGACTCTTAGCTTGTGCGTTCACAAAATCGGAGTAATCAATGACACAAGATAATCCTTTTGCTAAAGCCCTGGAAAATAAACGCATCATTATTGTGGGCGGTGGCAGTCGCATGGGGTTTGAAACTGCGCGATTAAGCCTTTCATTCGGTGCTGAAGTTGTCATCTCGAGTCGCTCGAGTGACCAGCTCGAGCAAGCCGCAAAAGAACTGGATAACGGCGTAAAAACGTTCGCGGCAGATTTTTCAAACGCGAGCCAAGCAGAAAAATTATTGACGGCTTTTGCGCCCTTCGATCATCTTGTTGTGACCGCTTCTGCTAACGGTTCAGGAAGCAGTATTGTGCAAACGTCACCTGACATGGCAAAGGCGACATTCTCTCGGTTTTGGATGTCATACCATGCTTTGCACTTCGCACTTAACAAAGTGAAACCGCACGGCTCCATTACTTTACTGTCTGGCAGTAGCAGCAGTCGGCGTACACCCGTAGCGGGTTATGGCATTTGGGCAACTGTACATGGCAGCATCGAAATGTTGGCAAAAGCGGCAGCCCTCGAGCTTGCTCCAATTCGCGTAAACGTTGTGTCGCCAGGCGGTATAGGTATTCGCTCGAATCGCCAACTCGCGCATCATGCTGGAGCATTTATAGACGTTGCTATGGCGATTGTCGGGCTAATGGCTAATCCTGCAATCACTGCAACCGTTGTTGATGTTGATGGTGGGGAACGCTTGGGTGATTGGCCATAATATGCAAAGGAGTAACTATGCCGAATGATTTTCTAGGAACGACTACCGTCACACAAATCGCCATCGTAGTTCATGACATTGAGGCTAAGGTAAAAGCCTGGGCGGATGTCCTCGGTGTGCCTGCACCTGAGATTATGACAACCGCACCCCTCGAGGGGTCGCAATTAAACTACCAGGGTGAGCCCAGTGAGGCCAGAGCCAAGTTAGCGTTTTTTAATCTGGGGCAGGTTGCCCTGGAACTTATTGAACCGATAGATGGCCCCAGCACCTGGCGCGACCAACTCGAGCAACATGGCGAAAGCCTTCATCACATTGCGTTTAACATTCAGGGCATGAAAGAAAAAATTGCCTATCTCAACACCAAAGGCGTTCCGCTCGTACAGACAGGCGAATACACGGGTGGCCGCTACGCCTATATGGACAGCACACCTAAACTTGGGGCAGTTCTCGAACTTTTAGAAAACGACTGATCCTCTCCTTAATACCTAAAGAGCGATAAATTTTTTTGCAAACGTTTAGCCTAAGTACCTTCACAGTGAAAATGAAGAAGCGCAAGCGGAAATATGTTTCAACAACGGGCTTTAGCCCATTGCAAAAGGTGCGCTTACTGCAAATTAGTATGGAAATACACAAAGGGCCTGGCAAGGCGTGTTGCGGTGCGTAGAACGCACCCTACAAAAGCAAGGATTTAATCGCCAGTTAGTATTATTTTTAGCTTCGGCTAATTCCATAACAATTCAGGTGCTTCTTGTTTTACATTTGCAGATGTGAAAAGAGATGGCTGTAAAGGCTTAATGTCGTTTTCTTCGAGCGCGCCAATGACCTGTCTGACCAAAGCTGCAACCACAGGTATAGCTACGCTATTGCCAGCGAGCTTACGCATAGCTGCGTACCCTGCTGTAATTTTGAAAGATTCAGGAAACCCTTGAAGCCTTAGCATTTCGCGCTCGGTGAGCCTGCGCTCACCATTAACGAGCAAATAGTTGTAAGACGCACCAGCACGCAAAGCGCATGAAAACGGGTGCGCGCTAATATTGCCACCTTTATTCTCGTGCCAAATCGTCGCTTCAGAAAAAGTCTTTTTGCCTTGCCTCGAGTTTTTCCTGTTTTCTCTGATTTGCTCTGAGGCGTAGTAAA
>JBOFGY010000310.1:0-17498 GCA_051649365.1 Trueperaceae bacterium | reverse complement strand
TCCAATCTTTCTGTAGACAATTTTAACCAGTTTTCTTTTGTTTGCTTTCCTAACTCCTCAAATGCTGCTAAAAGTTCTTGTTTGCTATCCACACTGTTATATTTTAGTTCCCATTTCCACTCACCCGATACAATGCCGTGAATGATGCTGTGTTCTACCTCGAGTATCTCCTTTGCTATCTCGCCAAAAGTCCTCATCGGTTCGACGTTGTAGCTAAAGAGTTTATCGTCAGGAAATTTTTCGATAGTGCGAATGGTAAGCCGTCTATGTCCTTGCCAGTGGTTGTAGAATTGCTCGAGCGTTAAAAGTTCCATTTCATTCTCCTTTGTATAGTCTAGCGTTCATAAAATGCAGGCGGTTCAATACCAAGTAGCCGCAAGTAAACATACCCTTGAGCACGGTGGTGAATTTCGTTATCCAGCATATAAAGCAAGCGGTCAAGATTTGGTTTGGTCGCGTTGCCAGCGTCGGTTTCAATTGCCCTGAGTCGTTCGAGGCTTAACTTTGCCCACATACCTTGGCTTTCTTCTGCCAGGTTTTCTGTTCCACTTAACAGCTCCTTTTTGTTTTCTGCTTGAATAGCTTTTGGTTTCCAAAGCCAATCACCAGACACAATTCCGTGAAGAAAATGCTTTTCAACCATCAGGACTTCAAGCACGAGTTTACCAAATGGGCGCATCGGTGCAACGCTGAACTGAAAGAGCTGCTCGTCAGGGAATGCTTCGATGGTACGAATGGTTAAACGGCGGTGTCCTTGCCAGTGTTTGTGGAGCTGCTCGAGCGTCAAAAATTCCATGATTCTCTCCCTTTTTATTCTGGTCGCCAGGAGCCCCACAACGCGCCTTCGCTTGGGAGCGCGTGACCTGATGTTTTAAGTGCCAGCAAAATCTGCCCCCGATGATGCGCGTCGTGGGCGATTAAGTGAATGAGATAAACATCTAACGAGGTGTAGGGAAAATGTTTTGTGTCTGTTGCAGTTTCTGCAAGCCCCAAGGTCACGCTGCTTGTTTGCCTAAACACATCTTTGATTTGCGCCAGGTTTGTTTCGGCAAGTCGCTCGTTTTTGAAAAGGTCAGGTAATTGTTTTGTTCCCTCCTCGTCGAGCATCGCACTCCAAAACTTCCTGGCCTCCGCCATGTGCGCTAAGTGCTGCGCGACGCTGTAACCTTCACCTGGTGTTTGTGCTTCTACCATTTCTGCTGTGAGATGCTCGAGTAACACCTTATTCACTTTGTCGTTGATGCACCAAGATTCTTTAACGCTTTCACTAATTGCCATGTTTAACTTCTTTCTATGACTGACGAATTTTTCTTTTGCCGACCTCGAGCCTCATCACTGCCTGTTTGGGAGTGAGGTCGTCAAGCGCACGTGAAGCTGGCGTGAACGAACTCCATTCTTCTATCAATCCTTCGATGGCTTTGGGCGAAGTGGTTGTAAAAATTTCTTCGGGCATTTCTTCTCCTTTGACGCATTCACTTCAGCTATTTTTTGATAACGTCTGAGGAAGTTACGATCTTGCTCATCACGCAGTTGCCCTGGCCCTTGGGCCTTAGGTAAGTGAAGCCCTCACGTTCGTACATGGTGCGGGTGGCGTTGTAGAGAAATGATGATGAGGTCTTCTTGCCGGCCTTCTTTTTGTCGGCTAAGTCATGCGGATAGGACTCTACCAGACCGCCACCTTGCTGGGCAATCAGTGCCAGCGCACCCCGAACGGCAATCGCCGCCAAGCCCTTTCCTCGGTAACGTTTATCAACGAACACACAGGTGATTCGGTAATCTGGGTACTGCTCGGTTTCAGCCTCCCACTGCTTGCGGTGGTGGATATTGGGCAACTCGGTGACCGTGCCGAACTGCGCCCAGGCTACGGCTTCGTCACCGTCAAACACCAGTGCCGCATGGGTGAGACCAGCCTCGACAAGCCTCTTTTTGAACTCGCGGTTGCCGAGCACTTTGCACTCGGGCGGCTCTGGGTGAAGGTGGAAGTGAATACACCAGCAACTACTGAACAACCCGCTATTGCGCTCGTTTAGATTGGCGAAGTCGGTCCAGGTTGACTTGTCCAACGGTTTGATGGTGTATTCAATCATACTGGAAGTGTTGGTTGCCTTCGGCGTGGCAGGGGACAAGATTTTTTTAGCCATTATTTTCTCCTTATTTAATGTTTGGGAAACGCAGGTATTAGAAGCATTATTAAACCTCGAGCTTTTTCTTTGTTCTCCCAACATAACGAGGGGCATCATTGATGTTCTGACGGAGGATGAAATTGAGCTGACCACTGTGGTGCTGTACGTGGCGCATGTTGTAAAGAAGTATCTCTAAAGCATTAGCTTTAAGCGACCCAAACTCGAGCTGATGTTGCAGTTTTTCGGCAGACAAAAGTAGAATTCTTGTCTGGCATTTTTGGCGACCATACTCGAGATACCTCAAAAGCTCTTCCTTCGTATAAACGCGCTCGGGGAAAAGACCTGATGGGTCAAACTCACTCAGTGTAAAAGGTTCTGGCGGACGGAAACTCTCGGGCTCATCTGACAAATAATAGTCCAACCAGAAAAGCGTGTGATAGCTTATGTACCAGAATTCAGAAAATTCAAACTTACTTCCCCAAACTTTTTCGTCGCAAGCGTTCATTGCATTCTCGAGCATGTCTATACTTGCACCAAACTGTTGCCACAAAATCATTTTCCAGTCGCTATCTAGCACACTTCCTCTTTTCTCCTTGGTAAGCACTAAGGATCAACTAAATCTGTATCTGGTCCTGGATGCGGATGTCCTAACACGCGGGCGAGAGCCAGTGCCTGACCCTTGTGGTGAAACTCGTGCGTGATCGGGTGCAAAATTAGCCAGCGTCGTGTGAGTGTGTGCGGGAATCATGCTCTTGGACGAAGACCTCTGGCGGTAAGGTCGCTAGCCAGTCCAGAACTTTGGCTCTGGTGCGTTTTGTTAAATCATAAAAAATTTTCAGGTCTTGGCTCATCCGTGTCCTTTCATGTTCGGCAGATACCACAACAGGTCAAGCGAAGGCGGCTTGATGCCCTGAGTTCGCAAGAGCGCGACAATCTGTGCTGTATGTCGTATCTCGTGAATCATGACGTGCCACAGTAAGCTGTCCAATACGAATGCTTCCGTCGGTGAGTCGTCCACGATTCTTTTTAAGTCGTTGTCTGTCAGCGTAGCAAGGTAGGCGAGGGTGCTCTTCTCCACAGCCTGCCAGTAATCCAGCAGTATTCTGAGGTCATAACTTGCGTAGAAAGAACCTTGGTCGGAATACTTCAGATTAGGAAAAGACTCGAGCACGAGTTGGTCACGCAAAATGGTGTAATGAATCCAGGCATCCTCCACGTTCACACTATGAAACACGAGGTCTTTGAGGCAGTGGAATTTCTTACCTTGCAGCAGTGGGCGAGACAGAACCTCATCGGGTACAGCTTCCAGTGCAGCCCACAAATCCCGTCTGGCATGCACCAAATAGTCGTAGGTTTCAAAAATAGTCATACAGAGTCTCCTTTTCTACGTTCGATATAATTCGTAAAGTCTGAAGCAGCTATGGCATTGGCTGAAGCACTACTCCCAGTGACCACGCGGCGGTGATAATCAATCTGCCCCAGATGGTACGCCAAGTGACTCGAGAACTGGAGCAGGGTGAGCTGCGTTGAGACTTCTGCGTCTGCGTATTGAACAGGGAAGACTTGTCCTAAACTTTCTTCAGTCAAGTTTGCAAACCCTGCCTGTACGCCTTGCCGAGCCCTGGATAGTTCTCCTTTGATTTCGCTGCGAGGCACGTCACGCTTACTAAACTCTGCTGCACGGTCTCTCACGTATTCTGACTTTCCAAGCGTTGCCCCGAAGAAGTGTTGCAAACTGCCAGCTAAATGCAAGAACAGTGTGCCCCCTGGATTAGGCAGACCTGGCAATTCTTTCCAAACACTTTTATCGTCAGGATAAAGGTCTAGCTCGCGTTCCAAGGTGGCAACTTCGCGCAGGTAAAGTATTTTCAAATCCTCGAGTAAGTTGTTAGACATAGCTAGCTCCTTTCTACTTACCACTGCTCGAGTCGCCAAAGACTCCAGATGTTCTTTTCTTCTTCCTCGTCACTCATGACAAAGCCTATGGTTTTGAGAGCGAGCTTGAGTTGCCCGACGTGGTAACCCTCGTGCCAGAGCATGTGTTGCAGGAGAAGGATAGGATGGTCATAGGTGGCATTTTTGCCTTTCATGGCTTGGCCTGTTTCTACACGATTTTTCACTGCTTCACTGATAGCTTTAGCACTTGCGTTAAGAGCTTCAGCAACACGCGCTTTGTCATATTCGGGAACCCTGCTCTCGCCTTCTTGACGAAAGAGAGATGCTAAATTTTCTGCGAACTCAGAAGCAGTAAGAGAGAGCCAACCCAGACGGGTCTGGTGTATGTGCGAAAACATGACCACGATGGACGGACTGCCTTCCATTACCTTTGCGTCCATGCCGCTTTCTGGTAAAGCATTCAATAGATTGAGCAAAATTGTGTTGTTTCTGTGGTAGGAATCTATGAGTGGCTCGAGTAAATCTTGCTTGTTTATTGTTGCCATAGTTATGCCTCCCTTACTTGATGCAAACTGAGGTGCGCCGGGTAGCTCGAGGGTTTGAGCACCAGCTTCACTTCAGCCTCCTGAAACGGCTTGTAAAATATGAATTTCTTGATTCCCTGTAAATGTAATGTCGCTCGAGTCTTCAAACGGATGAATCGGTACACCGTCATGAAGAATGACTAAATGTGTTCGTAAATGTTTACCCTCTAACAAATGAAATTTAAGAAGTGGATACTGCTCGAGAAGTTGCTCGAGTGCCTGTCTAGCTGAAGTAGCCTCGAGCTTCACAGTTCTTTGACCGCTTACGCAATCTCGCAACATCGTTGGAATGCTGATAGAAACTTCTGGCATGTCAGCTTTCTAAAACGCGCAAGGTCATGATGCGCGGCAGTGTTCCAGGCAAACGCTGCCAGGAATCTTCACCCACTCTGGCAAACACTTCGCCGCCTGTCGTACCAAAATAAACGCCAGGTTCTGCTTGAGTGTCTACCGTCATTGCGTCACGCAATACGCCGCTATAATGACCATCACTGCTTAAACCATCGCTGTCATCCTGCCAGCTTTGCGTTGTTTTGTTAAAAGTATAAACCCGCAGCTTGCCTTCTGCGCTGGTGCGAAACAGGTCACTCTCAAGAGGAATAACATGAAGTTTCTCGGTATGCGTTATCACCATCGGAAAACCAAAATTACTCGGCAAGCCTGTTTCAATGCTCGTCCAGTCATCAGCAGCGTTGTCGGTTTTATAAACGCCGCCATGATACTGAATAAAAAGCTCGTTTGCTTTGTTAGGGTGCAAGACCATCTTGTGAATACACCGCCCAACTTCAGAAGTTTTTTGGTCTGTGACAATGGCATCAATCCCTTTGGTTTTAACTTGCCAACTTTTGCCGTCATCATCACTGCGGAAAACGCCGACTGCACTCATGGCAACCCACATTCGTTGGTCATTGGTTGGGTCAAACAAAATTGTGTGCAAACATAAACCACCTGCGCCTGGAGCCCACAGAGAGCGAGTTTCGTGTTGTGTCAGTCCAGAGACTTCTTGCCAGCTTTTGCCGTCGTCATCGCTTCTAAATAAACCTGCTTCGTCCACACCTGCGTATAACGTGCCTTTTGTTGGATGTTTGGCAAGTTGCCAGATGCGGTTGACCTTGTATTTGCTGTTGGTATAGTGTGGGCTACCTTCGCTTTGTGTAAAAGTTTCGCCACCATCACGGCTTACACGAATGGTTGCGCCGTAGACAAAGTGTGAGGTGCCAACCATGATGGACTCGAGTCCTGGAAGGATGCTCGAGACTTCCCACCCCGCCAGAAATGGATCACGAAGTTCCCACGTTTTTCTGTCCTTTGACTCGTAAGTGAAAAGACCTTTATTCGTGCCGACAAAAAGCGTAATTTTGTTTGCCATATGCTCCCCCTTATGTGTGACAAGGTGCTGAAGTTCTAGGTGGAAAATCCCAAGCACTTAAATTGCGAATGTCTTCTTAGGATTTTCTACCTAGAAAGCCTTGCGGAAACTTAAACTGGCTTAGGACTTTCTCAAAGATGGCACTGGCTGCGGTAACAAGGGGTTGCAACCCCTTGTTATGCCCGACGCTAATGAACTGAATGCAGAGCTTTGAGAAAGTCCTACAACTAACATCTCGAGTATTTACCAAGTTGAACCACCACCCTCTGGCGGCCAAGCTCCCAGCATTCGGCGTAGCAAAATAATTTGCCCTAAGTGGTGTGCGTTATGAACCGCAATGACATCCACAATCACTTCACCAACAGAATGTTTTTCAAAGCCCCAACCAATTTTGGTTTCGGGGTCAAAAGGTTTTTGTAGTAATGCTTCGTCATCAGTGAGCGTTTTTGCTTTTTCTAAGTTTGCTAAAAACTCTTTCACCAAATCATCCCAGCTTCCGCTTAAACCAACCCAGCCGTCAGAAGCGTGTGCAGGCATGGGTTGGTGATTGCCGTTAATGGCAGCAAGTGCCCAGCTTTGCCAGAAGTTTAAGTGGGCAAGAATATCCGCAATGCTGTGTGGGGAAGCAGAAGGCTTGGTGGTAGCTTGTTCCTGCGTGAGTCCGCTCAAAGCTCGCTCGGCAGGTGTGAAGCCTGGACCTTTGAGTAAGTTTTTAATAAACGCACCTTTTGGACTATCCATATTTGTCTTTTTCATTCTGCCCCTTCTATCCGTTTGAAAAACCCTCGAGCATCTTTGCTGAGCAAATAAACCTCGAGCTATTTCGCTGGCAGTGAACGTGCGTAATCTATGCCTTGTTTTATCCAGGCTTTTAGCAGCTTGTCACTTTCATAACCATCAGCTTCGACAATAACAAAGCCCTTCATCGGTTTACCTGTCAAATCCATCTTTCTAGTGTGTGGCTGTGTCAACGCTTCTTCAAGTTGCTCGGCTCCTACACGAATCATCAAGTCGTCCGTCATTAAACCTAGAGCCATATTCCCCTGCACCATAAAAGCTAGCCCGCCAAACATTTTCTTTTCTATGATGTCGGGATTGTCTCCCACGATTTCACGGACGCGCTCTACCAAACCTTCGTCAAATGCCATTGCCTTGCTCCTTTCTCTAACCTATCCACGCCCCTAATTGACCTGATAGGGTTTTGTTTGTAGCCTTTAGATAAATACTTGCTTTAGCACTAAAAATAAGTACAGCTTCGTGATAAGCAATAAGCGTTCCTTCGATGGATAAATTCCAGCCACCTCGGTCTACGGATTTGGTTAGGTCGTTTTCAGAAAGTTGCTCGAGTGTCTCAAACAGTTGTTTATCTAGTTTTGTAAATAAACACTCAAAGGCATCAAGCGTTATAGGGTCTGGTAGTGTGGCTTTAATGCTCCAATCTTGCTTAAAGGTTTTGAAGGCATGGATGTAGGATGATTGAATACTGGCTTGCTCGAGGAGTAAATCTTGCAGGGTTAAACTTTTACCCCCAGGACTAAAATGTAGGTCAGCATCTTTAACTGCATTCAAAATTTCTGTGCGAAGACTGATGGTTTCCTCGAGAACACCTTTTTGCTTTTCAATGAAGCGATTCATACTTTCTCTTTATCGGTGGTCAACATATTGGCATCTCGAGCCAGCCGCCACGAGCCATTTTCCTTGCGAAAAAACGTAAGCGTATGCCCTAACCTGCGGATACTGTTATTCCCATCTTTCGGGGTCATGGTGACAGATAAATGACTCCAGCTATAGGCGTAATCTCCACTAACGACGATTTCTTGAATGTCACCCCTCGAGACAATTGTCATCTTCTTCAAGATACTTTCAAAACCTTTGCTAAATCCTTCTTTGTTCATCGGTGGTTGTCCTGAAGTTAGAAATACGACATCATCCGTCATTAACTCGAGTAGCCGAGAAAGATTCCCCACCTTGGTCGCTTCCTGCCAAGTTGTAATGACATCACGAATTGCTTGTTCGTCTTTCATGCTGACCTTTTGTTCAATAATTTCTTCATTTGCCGAATGCTACCCAAGTGATACGCCGCGTGCGCCACAAATCCAAAGGCCCCCATCAAAATCTGCTCATCAGAAAAATCTTGCTGCTTTTCAATCCCTGCGCGTAGTGTTTCATATTCGCTCTGGAGATTTGAACGCAGTGTGTTCCAATCATCATCATTAACTGTTTTGACGAGCCAACTCTCTGACCAAGGTGACTTGGGTTGTTCGCCACGCATATAAGCGTTGCTGAGGGCTAAGCTCCAGCGCACATGCTCAGTGTGGGCGGCAATGCTCGAGCCATTTTCGGTGAAAGTTCTCGAGGCTTCTTCACTAGAAATGTCCTCGAGTGTTCCCAACAAGCCAGACTTTGGGGCGTTGTCAATAAACCAAGTGTAGTCTTTGATTTGGCCACTGTAGGCTTCGGTGAAAAGCTCGAGTAACACTTTGCGGAATGTTTCATTCGGAATACTGTTCATGGTGTCTCCTTAGCTTGAGGGTTCAAGTAAGATAAATTTATTGCCGTACAAATCTTCAAAATTTGCCGATGTTCCCCAAGGCTGTTGCTTTGGTGTGCCATCAAACTTCACACCTTTGTTTGACAATTCTTCAAATGTTTCCTGGCAATTATGCACTTCAAAAATCCACCAGGGAATGCTGCCGATGAAGGACTCGAGCCTTTTCGCATTCTCTTTATTGTAATAAGGTGTATCAGATGGTTGTTGTAAAATAATTTCTAGCCTTTCTTGTTTTTCTGGTGCGACGCTTAAAAATCTTCCACCGTTTGTGTCGGTCATATCTGTTATCACGACGAAGCCAAGTTTGCCAACATAGAGCTCGAGAGCCTCGTCATAATCTTTTACTAAAATGCTGACGTGTGTGAGTTTGGTGATCATTCTTTGCTCTCAAAAAGTTCGATGGGATTTCCCGACGGGTCTTCGATTAAAATTTGTTTGCCGCCTACACCGTCAATCACTTCATTGCGAAAGGTTGCATTTGCGCGTTTAAGATTTTGAATGAGAGTCTCGAGTTCACTTACCTCGAGCACAATGCGGTTCCAGCCACCGGGCTCTGGTACACGGCCATCGGGCATGGCTTGCGCTGCGGAGGTATTTGGGCCACTCAGCCACAGCGTCAAACCATCCTTACTAATCATCGCAAACGCTGGCCCCCAACGCTCGAGCAGTTCAAAGCCCAAAAGCTCTGTGTAAAAACGAAGTGCGGTTTCTGTGTCATTCACCATGTAACGAATCGTTGCCATGCCTAACCTCCTTTTTGAATTCCAAATTCTTTAATTTATGTGAGCTAGAAGGTTGATAATTTGACCGTTTCGATCACGAATAAAAAAGTGGCGAACTCCCCAAGGCTCATCGATTAATGGATAGGCAATGTCTAAACCCTGTTCAACAGCTTTGTTGTAAAGCTCATCAACACTATTGACCTCAATACTTACATTAGGATGAACGGGTGCGGTCATATCTGAAGTGATGACGCTGAGTTGTACATCCAGATGCTTGTTAGAAATAAAGATAACAATCCAGTCCATATCCATCCCAATGTCAAAAACGGACGCTTTGATAAGTTTTTTTAAGACGGGTAATTTAATATCCTCGAGCTTTTTTACATATAAGCAGCTCTTACCGAGTTTGTGCTTACCCAATTGTTTAAGTAATTCACTGTCGGGTTCAAAGCCAGTGGTAAGATAGATACTCAAGTCTCCTTTGCGTGGCGAGAAGCCTGTTAAAAACCATTCACCTTCGCGTCCAGATTTGTACGTGTAATGGTAGCTTCCAAAACCAATAATGCTGTCACCCCACATCTTGGCAGGTTCGTTGGTGATGTTTTGCATCAGTTCTAAAACGTCGAGGGCATCTAGACGCTGCTGATCGTTTTTGATGCTGCTTAAAAATTTTTCCACACTTTGTTTAGTTACCTTTGTTTTGAGTCCCGCCATACTCTGCTCCTCTTCACGTCAATGATTTAGGGAAGGGTGTACTGAAAGGTATAGCTGTGCTTGCCGTTGTCGTTGGTAATGGTCATGTTGCCCAAAATCCCAACAAGCTCATCGGTGCCTGAGTCTGGTACGACAGTAATGCTTTGTTTGGCTTTGCCGCGTGTCATGGTGCTCGAGTGCTGCAACACGAAACTACCTTTGCGCCCGTGTAGTTTCCCTAAGACATGTTCAATAGCCACGTAACCCGCCGAGTCTTTGCTGCTCGTTCTCGCACTTAACATTTCACCTGCGCTGGCTGCTATGAGGTCGCCTTGAAATTGCTTGTCTATCGTCATTCTGCTAAGTAGTGGATTCGCTTTGTCATGAAAGAGGGGCTGAGGGTTTAGGGTTACTTCAAATGTGCCAACCGCCTGTTTGGTCATAGCTTCCCCCGATATTTGTATTCTTATATTTTGCCCTATTACTTTTTGTTTTGCCTGACATTCAGTCATAACGCACAGGATTAATGTTCGTGTCATGACATGAGAAAAAGAAAATAATACAACGAGGATACCTTAATAAATAAGGCAATGTCAAGATGTTGGCAGAGGGGTTTAAGCCTTTGCTTTCGCTTTAACCCACATGGTTGTGAAAACTCCGAACTGAGGTTAGGTTGGATGACTGTGTGATGTAGCTTTTTTGACATTTTAGACTTTTTTTTAGCTCTTTCAGAATTGTGTTAGTGTGTCTACAGCATACTGATAGAGCAATGGTCCGTGTAGATAAATCTCAAGCTCAAGCGTTGTCGCGCTTTCGTACCTACCAGATTGTTTTGGGAGCTGCACTTATCACTTATGGCATAGACTTTGGTTTCGGTTTAGTGCTGGGTGAAAGTAGGGTCATGCTTAGTTTGTGGCTTGTCATGCTAGGGATCATTACTTTTATCCTTTGGCATATGCTCAAACATGGGAGACTCTTCCGTAAAGGTGAGCTTATTGGTTACAGCCTCATCACCGCAAATGGTTTTTTTGAGTTTGTGTTGGGTCTTGCTACAGAAGAAGATTTGACTACTACTTTGCTCAATGTAGGCATTTGGCTATTGGTATTTTATGTCTTTGCATTTTTCGTGTTTGAATCCAAATGGGGATTGCGTGTATCTGCGGTGGTTTCCCTTGCGTCACTAACTATAGGCGTACCTATTGTTGTTGTAAGGGACTTAGCTACGACGGGTGAGTTTTACGCACTCCTCAAGTTTTACTGTGCAAATTTTTTTGTGATTATGTTTGGTTATGCAGCGGCAGTGTGGCGTGAAAACTACGAGCAGATACGAAGTGACGCAGAGGTGGCAGAGCAATTAGCGCTGACGGATAGTTTGACGAATATCTATAACCGGCGCGGATTAGAGCTGTTACTCGAGAAGGAAATTGTTCGTGCCGAACGGTACGGGCGCGACCTCAGTATGATTCTTTTTGACTTAGACGATTTTAAGCGTATCAATGATAATTACGGTCATGCTCTAGGTGATGACGTTCTTAAAAAAGTTGCGGATGTTGCACAAGCACAACTTCGCAAAGGTGATGAAGTAGGTCGTTGGGGTGGGGAAGAGTTTATGATCATTTGCCCTGAAACGAATGCTGAGCAAGCCTGTATGGTGGCTGAGCGATTGCGAAAAGCGATTGCCAATGCGTCTTGCAATCGTATTAACTTTACAGCAAGTTTTGGAATTGCAAGTAGGCAGAGGGGTGAAATGTTTGCCTCCCTCTACAAGCATACGGACGCTGCCCTCTATGCGGCTAAAAGTGCGGGCAAAAACTGTGTCAAGCTTGCTTTAGTAAATGATGTACTGCAGTAAATGATGTACTGCTGATTTCTGGTGTTACTACTCGAAGTAACTAAACGTCCGTGAGTGCTCGAGTTAACTCGGCGGCTGGAATATCACGGCAACCACTTCTATTCTCTCCTGACCATAAGGGTGTGAAATCATCTAAGTTTTGCGCTTCCGCCTTGCTTCGCAAAGGTGCGAGTCCAGAGGTCGCTAATGGAAATTCAGGAGCAAGTGAAGGACGGAGCTCGAGCATGAGCCGATTCACAATGCCTCTAGCGGGACGACCGTGGTCTAAACTCGCTTAGAAGTTCAGCAGCTTCAAAACTAAAAGGTAATCTGCCTGGGCCAGGTGGAATAGTGGCTGTGTCTATGCCAAATTCCTCGTAGTACGGTGAAAGAGCAGACCGCCAAGCCCTTTCACGTTTTGCATCTGGTGTGGGTTGTGTGTGGCAAAAGAAGTTGACGTTAAAAGGTTTGTTCGTTTGCGCTTTGATGGTCTTTAGTTCTTCGTGCATTTGCTCGAGACTTAATGTAGCGCAGGGTAGTGACCCTAAGCCGCCCGCGTTCGAGACAGCTACGGCCAGCTTGCTGCCTTGCACACCTGCCATTGGTGCTTGGATGATGGGTAGCTAGAGCCCTATTATGCTTTGCAACGCTGTTTTTATCATGTTCTATTTTACACGCTTGCGTAGGCTTTCTCTAGCCAGCTCAAAAGCTCTTTATTTATTTCTTTGCCATCACTGATTTTGACGCGGTGTGTAACCATACTGTTCCAAGAACCTGATAGCTCGAGCCTTCCTACTGGGTTTGATTCATTGGTAGTCACGTTTTTAAGTTTGATGCCGATGTCTAAACGCTCAGCACTCGAGGGCTGCACAATCGCAAATTTCTTTTTGCCTTTAAGCAAATTGATGTAAGACTCGGTGGGTGCGACGCTGACATCATCCCCAAACGCATGAACTTTTTCCATGAGCGACTCGTAAGGCTTACGCCAGGTTTCTTTTTTGCCTGTGAAAAGCCTTTCTACTTTTTCGTCGGTACTTGCCTTTCGTGTTTCTGATTTTAGAAGCACGGCGGCAATGGCGTTGGCGTGTCCGTGACCGAGTTCAAACTCTTCTTTAAGCCACTTGACGATTTCACCGTGTTTGGCTAAACCTTTGTTCGCGGCTAGCTTGCGAAAGTCGTCGGGTGTTTTGCCTGTTTTTGCTTTGATGGTGTCTAAATACGCTTGGAATGACATCATTACTCCTTATCTGAAACTTGCAACAATTTTTTCAATGCGACGTTCTCTAGTTTCTGGGGCTTTTGCTTCGATAACTTGCCTTACAAATTCTTTACGTTTGGAAGGGGCGAGAGCATCAAAGGTTTTTCTTACACCTGCTTTGCTCAGTGCTTTTGCTAATTCGTCAGGAACGTCAACAGTGCGCGGGGTTGTTTCTAGCTCGAGCGTCACCGTTACTTTATCGCCTGCTTTGAGTCCTGCGGCTTCGCGGTGAGCCTTGCTGAGGGCAATCATAAATTTTCCGCCCATCACTGCAACTGTACTTTGGTAGCTGTAGTTTGAAACGTTGACCTTGACCGCAGGCTTTTTGCTCTCGCCAAGCTCTGTAATATTTTTTGCGGGAACTTCAATTCCTGTGTTGTTGCCTATGGCTTTGATGTTAGTCGTAAAGGTTGTTGTCATATCACGTCCAATCTTCCTGAATCATCTTAGGTACGGGGTGAATATTGATCATCAGGGCATTGTGACTCGAGCGGTTCTTGAATTCGTGCCAAGTATTCAGCGGAATCACGACGATGTTGCTGCCTTGGATCATTCGCAGTTCACCGTCAATAATCACTTCGATGTCGCCCTCGAGGATGACAAAAGTTTCTTCGTAAGGATGGCGGTGTTTGTCGGCACCGTTGCCAGGTGAGCTTGTAACAACGAAGAAAGAAACATTAGCCCCGTAGTTGCCACCCTCGAAACGGGGCGAGCCTCCGCTTGGTGGTCTAAGGCTGGCGATGTCAACAACCTTCATAACAATTTACGCATCCGTTCGTCGCGCAAAGCCAGACCTACCCAGATGAAGGCACCAAGAAGAAGCGGGAAAATGATTGAAAAGATGGGCGAGCCGTTTTGAACGTGTGTAGCAATGGCACCACCGAGATAACCTGTGAGTAGAACCGCTCCTAGAATGGCCGTGCGCGGGATGATGTAAAGGGCAAGGCAAAGAAGCACGAGAAATCCAAGACCAGCGACAAGATGTTCAGCGTAACCAAGTTGCGTTGTTGCCTCAACCGCAGGAGCCAATCTCAATACTTTGATGGCACCATCAAAGAGTAAAAATAAAATGGCAAGTGTACTGAGGATACGTCCTGCCCATAAGGTGGGTTGTGAACGGCGAAGTGGTTGAGTCATTGTTTGCATGGTAGTTCCTTTCTGAGTTAGTGACCCATTTATGTCACTGAAAACGTGTGATGGATTAAACGATTCTTCAACTTCTAACGTAATTCGTTAATAGTTTCGCCAAGACGGTCAAGGCTCGAGTTCCAGCCCATTTCCATGCCTGCCAGCGAACCCGCCACCGCAGGTGTTGACTTGAGGACGAGAGCGTGCAGCGTCAGTTTTGTTTTGCCGTTGACTTCGGTTAAGGTAACTGTGTTAAGCACCTCGAGTTGCGCGTTGCCAGCTTCGTCTTCAAAAGAACTTGTTGTAAAGACAAGTTTTTCGTTTTGGGTAATTTCTTGAAAAGTTCCTTTCGTGGGAATTGCAAAACCATCAGCACTGTGCATCGTCAGAAGAAGGTTGCCCCCTGGTTTTAGCTCGAGCGTTTCAACCGTCGTCGTGAAGCCTTGTGGCCCCCACCACTTTGCTAAATGCTCTGGCGTAGTCCAGACTTTGAATACTAAGCCTCGAGGGGCGTTAAAGGTGCGCTCGAGGACGAGTTCTTGTTTGGCTGGCTCATTTGACGACATTGTTTTTCTCCTTTCCCCGTAGTGTTTTTAGATAGCTGTCTAAACGTTTTAGGCGTTGTTTCCAGGCGGGCTCGAGCCTCTTAGCGTTTTGCTTTTTTCTTGTCATCTGCTGCCCCTTTCTGTAATGCTGCCAAGTAATCATCCAAGCGGTCTAGGCGTTCAGTCCACAACCGTTCAAACGACTTGGCCCAATCGTGGATAGGTTTAATGCCTTCAGGATTTAAGCGGTACAAGCGTTGTTGCTTGTCACCGCGCACGCTCACCAGACCCACTTCTTTCAAGACTTTGAGGTGTTTAGAAACCTGCGGTTGTCTAGCTCCTAAGAGTTCCACCAGTTCATTTACAGAACGCTCCTGCTTGGCGAGAAGTCCTAAGATGTCTCGGCGTTGAGCTTCGCCAACCGCGTTAAAGACATCTGTTGTTGTTGCTGAGCGTGCCATGTAGACATTATATTCTTATATAAGAATATAAGTCAAATGAATTTATAAGACGATGAATAGTTTTTGGAATTTTGATATTCAGACGTTTGATACTTAGAGCTTAAATGATAAGCCTTTCTCGGTCAGAACCCGCTCGAGTATTCCCAGTGCTTTTGGCCCCATGCCGTGCAGTTTAGCCACGTCTTGTTTGCTAACTTTTTTGAGGTGCTCGAGCTTCGTGTAACCAGCGTTGTGTAAAGCCCTTAGCGCGGGTGCGCCAATTTTTGGAAAGTCACTTTCGGTTTTGGCAGGTGTTTTTGCGCCAGTCTTGCTGGCGGTGGTTTTGGTCTTCGTAGTTGACACTTTCTTTTTAGCCATATTCTCCTGAACTCTAAATTTCACAATTCTGCGAATTAAATTAAAGGGAACAGGTTTATCCAACGGAAATTGCACCGAACCCTTTGCGCCTTCAAAACGCACTAATTCTTTTTTGAATGTTTCAATGCCACTTGGCGCAGGGTAAAAGCCGATGTGATGTTTATAGGCGGCAAAATGAACGAGGTTGCCGTTTAACTTAAAGGTTGGCATTTGGTAGCTGATGGTTTCTTCTGCTTGCGGTGCCGCTTCTTTGATGGTCGTGCGTATCTTTTGCAGGATGTCTTGAACGTTGTCTGGAAATCTAGCAATATAATCGTCTATGGTTTCGAGGGTTGCTTTATTTTTCATATTCACCCCTTGCTGAAATGTAATCTTGCTATTATCTCTGAAAAGCGTTATCGTTTGAGTGCTACGACCTTGAATATATGCCAATGTTTGTGTTTGCCTGTGGCGGTCTGCCCGTCATATTCTTCCTCGAGAAAATACTCAATTTCAAAAGACTCGAGCAACATCTCAACTTGACTACGTGTATGAAATGTTTTGTTTTGGTCTTGCGCCCAGCTATCATGTTCGCCAAAAAACGTGCCAGCAAATCTGCCGCCTGGTTTGATTGCAAATAAAATCATGTTCCATAAAGTATCAAAGTGTGATGGTGTGCAAAACGGTAAGCTGTTACTGGCATTGATGAAATCGCATTGGGGTAAATTCTGTAATGCGTCAAACGAAGTGACCTGGGTTTGCAATCTTGTTTTTTGCTCTGCGTCCACACTATTTTGTAAACGTTCAATGCCTTCAGCACTTTGGTCTATTGCCAGGACATGCCAGCCGCGTTTGAGTAGCTCGAGCGTGTCGCGTCCACTCCCACAGCCTAAATCAATCGCAAATTGCTTGCTTTCGACTTCGCTAAAAAAGTCCAGTGCTTTTAAGAGCGTTTCGTGAGGTGGATTTTTCTCGACAGCATCATAGAAATTCTTCCAATCAGGGTTCATTGCTGTTTTATCCTTTTGTAATCTCATGA
Organism: Trueperaceae bacterium; assembly: GCA_051649365.1. Lineage (GTDB taxonomy): Bacteria > Deinococcota > Deinococci > Deinococcales > Trueperaceae > CAVTAE01. The sequence continues at coordinate 962 of JBOFGY010000310.1, read as the reverse complement.
AACGAATCGTTAGGACTCTTCGTAATTTTCCAAAGCCTACGCACGAGTAGCACACTCGCAATCGCCAACCCAGCCCCATACCCAGCCCACACTCCAGCCGCACCCCAGTTGAAAATAAACCCAAACAGATAACCGAGTGGCAGTGAAATAAGCCAATAAGCAATGAGTGAAACAACCGTTGGATAACGGTTATCAAACAACCCGCGTAACACGCCCACACCCACCGATTGAATCCCATCAAAAATTTGCGATAAACCCCAAACAATAAACAACAAAGCAGCAATGGCAATGACATCACTTTCGCTTACAAAAAGACCAGCGACCCACTTTCCCAAAATGATGAGCAGGACGGTAAACAGTAGACTCCAAAAACTTGCGATGCCCATGCCTGCCAAACCAATATTTCTGGCACGCTCTTTTTCACCACCACCCGCCGCCTGTGCTACACGAATGCCCACTGCCATGCTCATCCCAATCGGTACAATCCAGAGTAAACCTAAAACACTAAACACAATCTGATTTGCTGCAAGTGATGCCGCACCGAGTAAACCAATAAGGACACCTGCAACGGTGATGGCTCCACCCTCGAGAAAATACTGCACGCCCATCGGCACACCTTCGCGCAGTTGCTCGGTGAAGGCTTCTTTGCGCCAGGGTGAACGTACCCTGTACGGTGCGTAGGCAGGCGTTAAGTAAAAATGCGAGGCCATTACAATCACACCAATGAGTCCAGATAAAACGGCGGAGATACCTGCACCTGTAAGCCCGAGTGCGGGCAAGCCTAACTGTCCTGTCACGAGAATCCAGGTTATAGGAATGTTAAGAACAACAGGGATGAGCGAGAGTGCCGTACCTGTCCAGGGTTTATCCGTCGAGTCGTAAAACTGCTTAAAGACAAAACTCGTAAAAAACGCAATCATCGAAGCACCTGAGAGCAACCAGTAGGGCGTGATGATTTGGAT
>JBOFGY010000309.1:0-4976 GCA_051649365.1 Trueperaceae bacterium | reverse complement strand
ATTGGGCTTGCTCCTTTCATGGGTTAGATGCTGCCTCGTAACTTTTAGCTTTTTTATTATACCTAGACAGGAGAGAGGAGATAGGGGGTAGGAGACAGGATTCGTTAGTTCGGATTTATCAACAATGTTCAGATTTATCAACAATGTTCAGATTGTTGTACACTTAGCTATGGTAACGGCCACTAAAATTCCAACCCAAGAGTATTTGGAGCTCGAGCGCAACGCTGAGTTTAAGAGTGAGTACATTGATGGTACGATTGTGCCGATGCCAGGCGCGACAAGAGCACACAATATAATTGAAACGAATATCGTCAGGGATTTGAGTTTTCAGGTTAAAGGCCGTGAATGTGAAGTTTACGGTGGCAATATGAAAGTTCGGGTTTCTGCAGGCTATCGTTATCCTGATGTAATAGTCGTCTGTGATGAGCCACTTTTTGAAGATATTGAAACGGATGTGCTTCTGAATCCAACGGTTATCTTCGAGGTTTTGTCAAAGTCAACAGAAAGCTACGATAGAGGCGATAAGTTTGCTGAATACCGTCAGCGGGAAAGTTTACAGGCTTATGTTCTGGTTTCACAGCTCATGCCGCGTATTGAAATTTACAGGCGACATGGCCAGGACTGGATTTTTTCAGAGATGAGTGGTCTGAATAAGGTATTAAGGCTCGAGACTATTGGCTGTGAATTGAAACTCACTGAAGTTTACGGAAAAGTCAACCTTACAAAAAAAGAATAGGCTTTTCTTCGTTTTGAAGGGGTATTTTTTATAGCCTTTTGTGCTCGAGGGTACTAAGCTGGGGGCTAGGCATTCCCCCAAGGGGAAGGTTGTGCTCGAGGTGGCTATATTATGCATCCAAGACAAGCTATGTACCTAAGGCAATTTGCGTTCGTTCTGGTGTTATGTGTTTTGGTGTCTTGCGGCGAGCCTACATCTCTACCTACCAATCCATCCGAACCTACCAATCCATCCGAGTCCCCCACAAGACCTCCAACACTCGAGCCAGATAACAATATTAGCCTCACCAAAGAATTACAGACCCTGTTTGAACTCGTGAATGAAGCAAGGTCAGTAACACGTGTGTGTGGTGAGTATGGAACGTTCCAGGCTGCACCACCCGTAAAGCTCGAGGCAAAACTCACGCTTGCTGCTCAAAAACATAGTGAAGATATGGAGCTTACAGGAAAAATGGAGCACATCACACCTGAAGGTGCAATCCACTATGAACCGGGTGCAGCATTTGATGAACGTTTGCAGCAAGAAAACTATAGCTACACAACCGCTGGCGAAAATATTGCCAGTGGTTTCGTAGAGCCTGAAGCCGTCTTAAAGGCATGGCTCAAGAGTTCAGGTCACTGCCGCAATATTATGAACGCTTCCTACACCGAGCTTGGTCTGGGAAAATCGGGAAATTACTGGACACAAGCCTTTGCTGCTCCCCAGCCTTAACCCTAATTTGTTGATTTGCCCTTTGCTCTGTATACTGACGCTAGCTGTGAACGGTCTGGCTTACGTATTAGAGCGTTATTGTCTTGTTGAGATATAGATATTAAGGAATGCTAACGCTGGCTCTGGGGCTTGCGCGAAGATGAGTTTTTTACTTAGTGAACGCTGTGAGCGCGTTATGCTTCGGGATAAAGCTGGTAGGAGTTATTTTTAGGTACTTGAGGAGTGGGGAATGGCTTTAGAACGGTTTTTTAGACGCAAACGCCCGACCAAGGCGGATGACGATAACAGCCCGGTGGGTTTATGGCTCAAATGTGATAACTGCGGCAAGCAGATTTACCGCAAGGATTTAGTGGCAAATCAATATTGTTGTCCAGAGTGCGACCATCACTACCGTATGCCTGTCGAGGCACGTGTGGACTTACTTGCCGACCCAGGCACCTTCGAGCAGTGGTCGGGGAATATTAAGCCGGTGGACAGCCTCGAGTTTGTAGACACCGAAACTTACCCCGAACGTTTAGCCCGTTCCCAATCCAAACAAAAACGCCCAGATGCGATTAGCACGGGTGGAGCCCGCATAGACGGTGAACCTATCGCCCTTGCCATCATGGATTTTTTCTTTGCGGGTGGCTCAATGAGTTCAGTCGTTGGTGAAGAGTTTGCCCAAGCCGCCGAGCGCGCAGCCCGTGAAAATCGCGCCCTCATTGCTGTCACAGCGTCGGGTGGGGCACGGATGCAGGAAGGTGCGCTTTCACTCATGCAAATGGCCAAGACGACGGTAGCCTTAGGTAATTTAGCGCGTAAACGCTTGCCGTTTATTACCGTGCTCACAGATCCCACGACAGGTGGTGTCACTGCGAGTTTTGCAACCCTTGGGGATATTATTATTGCCGAACCGAAAGCCCTCATCTGCTTTGCGGGACCGCGTGTGATTCAGCAAACCATAAAGCAAGAATTGCCGAATGGTTTTCAGCGTGCCGAGTTTCTGCTTACTAAAGGAATGCTCGATGATGTCATTGCACGCAAAGACTTGAAAGTGCGTTTGGCGATGTACATTCGTCTCTTGAGAAGCGGTATTCCTGACCTGACCTTCAAAGAGCGTTCCCGCGTACAACTTAGCCCAATTACGTAAGAGGTGAGATGTAAGGAGTAAAACGTTATTTACTTCTTACGTTTTACCTTTAGGAGATACCATGCCCCTGCCCTTTGAAAAACCTATAGATGATTTAGAGCTCAAAATCGTAGATATGCGCTCCTACGCCACCGAGCAAAATGTGGACATGGCGGAAGAGATTCGCCTCTTAGAAAAGAGACTCGAGACCATGAAGCGCACGACCTTTGCAGGGCTCACGCGCTGGCAACGGGTGCAGGTGGCACGGGCCCCAGGGCGACCCACGGGTCTTGATTATGTACAAGGCATCTTTACCGATTTTCAAGAATTGCACGGGGATAGAACGCTTGGGGATGATCCTGCGCTCGTAGCAGGTCTCGCCAAACTCGATGATACAACCGTGATGGTTTTAGCTCAGCAAAAAGGGCGTGATACCAAAGAAAATATTTTTCGCAATTTTGGCATGATGCACCCGAGTGGCTACCGTAAAGCCATGCGTCTTTTTAATTTGGCGGATAAATTTCGCCTTCCTGTCATTACGCTTATTGACACACCAGGAGCTTATCCAGGTATTGCTGCGGAAGAGCAAGGGCAAGCTTGGGTTATTGCTGAGGCGATTCAGCGCATGGCGCAGTTGCAAGTGCCAGCGATTAGCCTTGTTATTGGTGAAGGTGGTTCGGGTGGTGCATTGGCAATCGGCATAGCTAACCGCGTGCTGATTTTAGAAAATGCCATTTATTCGGTGATTAGTCCAGAGTCGTGTGCGGCAATTCTTTGGCATGATGCAGGTCAAGCAGAGAAAGCAGCCGAGGCACTCAAGCTTACTGCGAAGGATTTGCTCGAGCTAAACATTGTAGACCGAGTAATAGATGAACCCCTTGGCGGCGCACACAAGCATTCCCAAGAAACAATAGAGCGTGTTGGCAAAGCCCTTCGGGAAGAGTTGATGTCACTCTACGCGCTTTCCTCTGATGAATTGGTACGACAGCGCGAGGCAAGATTTAGGGCCTTAGGGCGATTTGAGTTCGCTGGGGCTTAATGTCGCAATACGTCATTGCGAGCTTACGTTAAGGTAAGTTTACAAACTCACTGGGTTCATGACGATTGCAGCCGCGAAGCAATCTCATTGCACCCTGAGTAATGCTTATCTCTTCATTAAAGAAAATATTAGAGCAGGCTCGAGCGCAACGTTTTTATATTTTCAGGAATACTCGCTTTGTTATTAAATACAGCACTCCCTGCAATCAGCACATCCGCACCTGCCTCATAGGCACGTTGAATCGTCCCCTCGTGAATGCCACCATCCACACCGATTTCACAATCAGGGCGAAGCGCATCACGCCAAGCTTTGATAGTTTCTAAACGTCCTAAAGAACTTTCGAGAAATGTTTGTCCACCAAACCCGGGATTTACGCTCATAAGCAGGATGCGGTGAAGCTCTGTGTCACGCAAGGTGTCATGAACGATTTGTAATGGCGTGAGAGGATTGATAGCAACGCCTACGTATTTGCCCAATTCTTTAATGATTTGCAGTGCGCGGTGCAAGTGTACTGTCGCTTCGACTTGCACCGTTATCATATTTGCCCCTGCTTTGGCAAAAGCTTCTAAAAATCGTTCGGGCTCAGTAATCATAAGATGAACATCGAGCGGAACCTCTGTTGCGCGTTTGCTAGCCTCGACAAGTGGCAAACCGAAAGAAATATTAGGTACAAAGTGACCATCCATTACGTCTACATGGATATAGTCTGCACCAGCATCTTCGCAGTCCTGAAGTTGTTGGCCTAATATTGTAAAATCAGCAGCTAAAATAGACGGAGCAATTTTTGCTTCTTTTCTCAATACTGTCATGTAACTATCATACCTGGTTACTACCATACTCAGTTACTATCATACTCAGCGCGGTAAAGTTTGATGACAGGAGGCTTATGGCAGAATTTGACTACCAAGCGATGTTGACTATAGCAATTGAGGAAGCAAAGCTAGGTTTGGCTGAAGGCGGTATTCCTATCGGCGCAGCTCTGTTTGACCAGAATGACAAGCTTCTAGGGTGAGGTCATAATCGCCGCGTACAAGAAGGTGACCCTTCGATTCACGGCGAAACGGATGCTTTTCGCAAAGCAAGGCGGCAGCGCAGTTACAAAAATACAATCATGGTGACGACGCTCGCGCCCTGCTGGTATTGCAGTGGCTTAGTGCGGCAGTTCAATATTGGCACAGTGGTGGTAGGAGAGTCTGTCAATTCTCAGGGTGGAGTTGGAGTTAGTCTAAAATCCTAGACAAGAGTAGTTTAGTTCAAGCTGCGGCGTGAAGCAAGCCCTCCTTTGGCTGAATACGTTGGTTAAGTTCAAAGCCGTGTGGGGTTTGATAAAGCAGCGAGCTGTGCAACCGTTCCCGGTAGTAAAAGACTTCAATGTATTCAAA
>JBOFGY010000308.1:0-2566 GCA_051649365.1 Trueperaceae bacterium | reverse complement strand
ATCGTGCGAAACGGTTGGGCGAGTGTCCCTGGGCTTGCGTCATTGCCAGTGGTTGCAACGTAGAACGTTTTGGTAATACCTTCGGACTCGAGTTCAGAGTTTTGTGTGACCTGGGCGCAGGCCGCTAGTAGAAGTAGTGTTACGAGAACAATCATCTTGGAGAGTGCGAAAGCTTTGTACCTCATAAAATTACACCGCCGTTTCTGTGAGTTTTTGCTTTCTCGCTGCCCTCAACAATCTAAATGCTTTTTATGTAATGACGAGCGATAAAGAGTGTGAGTGGTTGCTTTTGGGTGTAAGAGGTTAAGTAAGCCATGTAAGTCTAACAGTGTGACACTAAGCAATGATTCCCGAGCTTTGGTGATAGTATTTAGGTGTGGCTGCAAGCACATCCCGAAAAAGTTTTAAGACCTACCTCGAGTTCGTAAAATTTGAACACACGCTTTTTGCCTTGCCGTTTGCGTATGGCGGGATGCTCTTAGCTGCCGATGGTTGGCCAGGCTGGACGACCTTTTTTTGGATTACCCTGGCGATGATTGGCGCAAGAACTGCGAGTATGGCCCTCAACCGTGTAACAGACGCAGCCATTGACGCACACAATCCACGCACCGCGAACAGAGAAATTCCGCGTGGTGCTCTATCAAGACGTGATGGAATTTTACTTGCACTCCTTAGCTTTGTACTTCTTGCGGTAGCGGGTTGGGCTCTCAATCCACTCACCCTTGCACTGTTGCCCGTTGCCGTTTTCTTTCTTAGTTTTTATTCCTTTACGAAACGTTTTACTTGGTTGTGCCACTACGTGCTCGGTCTTACCATTGGTGCGGCGGCAGCGGGTGGTTGGATTGCCGTGACAGGCTCTTTTGCACCCGCGACGATTGCACTGTGGGCAGGTGTGGGTTTGTGGATTGCGGGCTTTGATATTATTTACGCCCTGCTCGATTATGACTTTGATGTCAAACATGGCATTTATAGTGTGCCGTCCAGATTTGGCAAAGAACGTGCGCTATATATTTCTGCTATCACACATTTGCTTGCTTGGTTTGCACTTGGTGCGGTTTTGCCGTTAGCAGGACTGAGCTATTTTTATGCATTGGCTATGTTAGTGGTGGCGGGCGTGTTGATCTACGCGCATCTCCTTGTGCGTGACAAAGGTGTGGGTGCAGCACTAGCTTCGTTCAATGCAAATTTGTATGTTAGTAGTATTGTGCTGTTAGGTGTGGTACTCGAGTTAATTTTTTAGAAAAGAATATTTCTTAACTAGCTCCCAAGGGCCACCCAAATAACGCCAAAGTAGTAAACCTATACCTTTCCCCATAAAAGATTGCCATGACGGACTGAGCCCCTCGAGCAACGCCTTAGCTTCCTGAGATGCAACTTTGTTTTGAATCGTGACATGCGGCTTAAACGATCCTTGGTCTTGGGTCTCAAGGTAATGTAACCAAGTTTGCCTTAACGTTTGACGAAGTTCTAAAAGTTCAGTACTTTCAACATTGATAGCGACACCTCTACCTAAAAAACGTAGACTCGAAAACGTCACATCAAAAACTCTAGTAGATACAGCAAGTGTTTCAAGAGTCGTGCTTAAAGCTTCTTCTTTCTCGCCAGGCAATTTATGAAAGAGTGTGATGTGAGCATCAAGAAAATTTCTTTCGGGCGGGAAATGTTCTTTGCGAAGTGCGTTGAGGATTTCAAAAGAATTTAGGTCTAGCTCGAGCGTTAGAATAAACGGTGCCATCACTGAAGGGTCAAACGATGCACGTACAACCGCACTCGAGCTGTATCTTGTGAGGTGAAACAAATTGTTTTGTGCCATCCTGACGAACATGCAACACAACGAGTGTGGCGGGATTAAAGACAATCACATCTTTAACACCTTGCGACAAATAAAAGTTCGGTGCTATAAGTAAATCTTTTGCTTCATAACCTTTGCTCACGACTTCAACAACGGCTTCAGGAATACTTTTGGTGGCTTCCGTTCTTTCTTTAGGCATTTCGCAAAAAATGGAAATATCAGGACGTTTCATTGAGCCATCGGGAAAATTAACATAAATGTCCGCAAAGTGAAAGCAACCACAACGCTGCCCGCGTTTTTTGGAAGCTTGAAGCGAGTTGCGAATGCGGTCAACATCCATTTGGTGTTGAATCACAGGGTGGGCTTCCCAAATAGCTAAGCCACTCACAATCTCGAGCTTAATACCAAGCTCTTCAGCTTTGAGAAACTTTTCGTCCATAACGTTATGTTAGCAAATAATTTAGTTGTCATGCGTCGTTACGGAAAAGCTCGAGACATCATAGCCTTAAGAAGTCATAAGATAGTGCCTCTATGCGTTAGAATACCGTTTATGCCAAATGACATATACACACCCGAATGGGCCAAGAATGCAATCTTCTATCAAATTTTTCCTGACCGCTTTGCGTTAAGTGCGCGTGTTAAAAAACCACAGGGGCTCGAGCCTTGGAACTCACCGCCTACCGTTCATGGTTATAAAGGGGGAGACCTGCTCGGTGTGGTCGAGAAGCTCGACTACCTGCAAGACTTGGGTGTGACGGCACTTTACTTTAATCC
>JBOFGY010000307.1:0-2984 GCA_051649365.1 Trueperaceae bacterium | reverse complement strand
TTTGTCCACTCACTACGTTTGTCGCAAACGAATATTTGTTATGTCAATTGCACCTTTTGTGGTTTTCAGCGCAAGTTTGGGGAAAACGGCGTATGGGACTATGATTTAGAAGATGTTTGGACTTACGTAGATAAGTATTACCATCCCGACCTCACTGAAATTCATATTGCTTCAGGGCATCACCCGAAGCGTGACTGGCAGTATTACCTCGACCTCGTGCGTGGGTTAACCGAGCGTTATCCTGGTGTGCAAGTGAAAGCTTGGACTGCCGCTGAGATTCATCATTTTTCCAAGATTGCAAAACCCAAACGCAGCTACCGCGAGATTCTTTCTGAACTCAAAGACAATGGACTTGTGGCCTTACCTGGCGGTGGCGCGGAAATTTTTGCAGAGCGTGTGCGGCGCAAAGTAGCTAGGGCTAAAGTGACAGCAGAAGGTTGGCTCGAGATTCACCGCACCGCGCACGAACTTGGTTTGCCTACAAATGCCACCATGCTCTACGGACACGTAGAAACCTTAGAAGAGCGCATGGATCATATGTTGCGCCTGCGCGTTTTGCAAGATGAAACGGGAGGCTTTTTCTCGTTTATCCCACTCGCGTTTCAACCTGACAATAATGAGCTTGCGAAAGAACTCAATAAAAGCGAATTTACAACCGGACTCGATGATTTGAGAAATCTTGCTGTAGCACGTCTGGTGCTCGATAACTTTGACCACATCAAGGGTTACTGGATCATGATTACGCCCGAACTTACGCAAATAACGCTCTCGGCCGGTGTGGATGATGTTGACGGAACGATTAAAGCTGAAAAAATCGCTCACGCCGCAGGAGCCATTACTGAAGAAGGTATCGGCGAAGACGAACTCGTGCGTCTTATCAAAGATGCTGGGCGCATCCCTGTGCGCCGCGACGCGCTCTACAACGAATTGAAAATCTTTTCATAGCAGGTCAGCCAGTCAGCATTTCAGCGCGTCAGGCTTTGACTAGCTGAAATGCTGAAATGCTGAAATGCTGAAACGCTATATGACCCCTAACCCCCAACGCCTAACCCCTCAACCTCAAACCCAACGCCTCGGCATTGTCTCTTACACGAATGTCGCGCCCTTATATTGGCAACTCACGCCTTGGGAACATGCTGAATTCGTGCGGGGTGTGCCGACAGAACTGAATCAACAACTCCTCGCGGGCTCCATAGACCTTACACTTATTTCATCCATCGAATTTGTCCGCCACCGCGAAGAACTTAAAGCTCTGCCCGACTTTTCGATTGCGACCCTCGGCCCTGTACAAAGTGTGATGCTTTTTCATTGGGATGCTTGGGAACAACTTGACGGTAAAACTATTGCATTAACAACAGATTCTGCCACAAGCGTTGAACTGCTTAACGTTTTGCTGCGTGAAACGAATATCTCTGCTGAATGTGTCCCAATGAAACCAAACCTTGAGACTATGTTGCAGCAGCACGATGCTGCCTTGCTTATTGGTGATATTGCATTGAAAGAAGCCGTAGCGAAGCGGAGCATTCACGGCAAAACACCACAGGTAACAGACCTTGGTGAAGCCTGGTACAAATTAACAAAACTACCTTTCACCTTTGCAGTGTGGGCCTCGAGAAAAGATAATGAACCTTCGCAAGCGTTCGTCAATAAATTGCGCGAGGCAAGAGAGTACGGTCTAGGGCATCTCTCGGACGTAGCAGATTATGAAGCGAAGGGGTTGGGTTTACCAAAAAATATTATTCAACGCTACTTGGCGAACTTTAGATACTATCTCATGCCGCCCGATATAGATGGACTTTTAACCTTTGCGAAAAAAGCTGTGCCTGATTTCAAGGCAAAGGAACTCGAGTTTTGGTGGCCAAATATAAGGTAAGCTAAACTCTAAACCATGAAATTACAAAAACAGAACATTACAGTCTTGTTATTCGATTTGGGTAATGTCATCATCAACGTTAATTTTGCGAGAGCTATTAAGGTGTGGAGTGACTACGCTCAGGTCACCCCTGAAGTTATCAAATCACGTTTCGTTTTTGACGCTGCTTATGAACGTCACGAGCGAAATGAAATAACGGGCGCAGAGTATCTTGCTTCATTGCGAACATTACTTGACGTTTCCCTCACAGATGCTCAATTAAAAGAAGGTTGGAACGCTATTTACGAAGGCGAAGTGGCTGGCATTCAAAATTTACTCGAGGAAGCAAAGAAACAGTTTGTACTTTACGTGTTTAGTAATACGAATCCTACGCACTGGGCGGCTTTGCTCGCAATTTGCGACTCAAGCAAACCACGGTGCGCGTTCAAACTATTTACCCCGGAGCAATTGCAACAGAACTGCACGCTAAAAGTGGCGCGAAGCATTTAGTCAGTAAAACGTTTCCGAGTGCATCACAAACAGCGCAACAGGTGGTAAGAGCAATAAACTCGAGTCAACCTGAAGTCACGATTGGCTCCACCAATCAACTTTTGCGAAACGCTGGCTATTATGCAACACGGCTCACAGATTGTTTGGCGCGGAGCTTCCAATGAAACCAAAACTCCAATGAAGACTAAACGCTGTGTGATTACGGGTGGCTCGAGTGGCATTGGTGCAGCACTTGCGGAAACGTTTAAGCACGATTACGAAATTATTGGTATAGACCGAGATTTTCAAAATGCAAAAAAGGTTATGGATGCACTCGGTCCTGAGGCGCGGGTTCGTTTTATTATCGCTGAACTTTCCTCGAGAGCGGGAATTGAGAGAACAGTAGAAGAGTTGGGTCAAGAGCCCATAGCTACACTGATTCATAGTGCAGGCATCAACGCGGTTGTACCGTTTGAACGTACCGATATTCAAATGGCGTTAACTGTTTTGGATGTTATTGAGGTTCACCAAAGTTGCTTAAGCGAAAGTCCGGCATAGTGAAAGAAACTCAGTAACACGTCAGGTTGCTTGCGGAGCTTAGCAAATTCTTTATCAAGGTTTTGACGAAGGGTCGTCACATCAT
>JBOFGY010000306.1:0-7970 GCA_051649365.1 Trueperaceae bacterium | reverse complement strand
TATAGCTCGTTGGCTTAATCGCTTTTGCTTTAGGAGTTCAAACCCTTGTCGTCTTCGCTCCGCTTCTTGTTCTCGTGTGAGTTGTTTGGGATACCATGTCAGCCACTTAGCTTAAGCTATTTATGTGAACCTCAATAGTATCTGGCAACTCCCGTGTAGCCCAATGAAGTGAGGTGTGCGTTTCTCCATCTAGCTATCTCAGCAGATACTTAGTGGGCAACACCTCACTTCTTCTACTATACGGATACTATGGTCGAGTCGGAAACCTCAAGTGCAAAACATTTCGTAATCTATAAGTTCGGTGACGCTAGGCGCATCACCACAAACCGCACAACTGGAGGCTCGTTTTATTGAAATGCGGCGCATCTCGCTGTAGAGTCCGTCATAATGTAGTAACGTCCCCGATAAGGACTCACCCAAACCAAGGAGGAACTTTATCGCCTCCGTGGCCATAAGACTCCCCACTACCCCAGGTAAAACACCGAACACGCCTGCTTCCGCACAACTGAGAATTGTGCCTGGCTTAGGTGGTGTTGGAAAAAGACAGCGATAACAAGGCGACTCCCTGGGTTTATCAGCGTTATCACCTGTCGTGACATTAAACAAACTAAGCTGTCCTTCAAACTGTGAAATCGCACCATAAAGAAGGGGCTTTTTCTCAAAAACGCAAGCATCGTTCACTAAGTAGCGTGTCGGGAAATTATCACTACTGTCAATCACCACATCATAGGCGCGAATGATTTCCCTAGCATTTTGTGAGGTGAGGTGTTCTTGGTAAGTTTTAACGTTTACATCTGGGTTAAGTTGCCCTAACGTCTCCTTCGCTGACAAAACTTTCGCCTTGCCAACATCAGAGCTCGAGTGCAGAATCTGCCGTTGTAAATTGGTTGCATCAACCGTATCAAAATCAACAATGCCTAATGTTCCCACACCGGCTGCTGCAAGATAAAATAAAATCGGTGAGCCAAGACCCCCGGCACCAATTACCAAAACGCGGGACTCGAGCAACCTCCTCTGCCCTGCCGCACCAACACCAGGCAAAATAATATGACGAGCGTAGCGGTCTAACTGCGACTTGGAAAACATGACTTAGTGTATCTTTGAAACGTCGTACAAAACATAGACACGAAGACAGGAGACATAAGCAAGGGATTGTTTCTCCTATCTCTTGTCCCTTGTCTCTTATCTTTGTGAATTAGATTAGGAGAATAAACTTACTGACACTACAAGATTGCTAGCCACCCGCACCCGCTGGCATTCTTCCTTGCTGAATCGCTTGTGCGACAGTTTGCGGCAAACCCCAAGCGATAATGTCAAAAGCAACAGCGGCAAAGTCATATTCGACTTTATCCATCTCTACCTCGGCTTTGCCGTCGGTGGCAAATTTAATGAGGACGTAATCTGCACCAGGTTCTCCGTTCAGGGATAAGCCAACCGAACCAGGATTAATGATAATCCCCGTGTTAAGTTTGCGAACCATCGGCACGTGTGTGCCACCACAAGCAAGAATCACTGCGCGTTGTTGGTCGAGAAGTTTACCTAGGCGGATGGGATCTTGGTTGAGGTTGGTTTTTTCACCCGTAGAATCTGGACTGCCGTGAAAAAAGCGCATTTTGCCCGCAGGCGTATTGATGCGTTGCTGAATGGGTAACGTTCGCAAGAACTCGACGTGACGCGGCTCAATAACGGTGCGTGTCCACTCGAGCGTTTGGTCAGCCACACCTTGACGCGGCACTTTATCTCTTGCGAAATCAAAGGCGATACGTTCGTCGGCAGCACCAAGAGAACACATCACATTTTCTTGACGTATTAAATCAATAGTTTCATTCGGCGATGGTCCGTAACCCACTAAATCCCCGAGGCAAATAATGGTTGTAGCCCCTTTTTCCTTCAAGGCCCCAATAGCAGCCTCGAGAGCCACCACATTGGCATGCACATCGCTAATAATCCCTAGAATCACGCCTCGTAGTCTACCAAAGCCACCCAAAATGTAAAGAGAAAGTTTCAACAAGTAAACAGATCAACCAGTCAGCATTTCAGCTAATCAGGAAAACCTAAAATGCTGACGAGCTGAAATGCTGCTTTAACCACATCGTTACGGCTTCCGTAAACAGACCCGGACACTCCTCTTGAGGTGTATGACCACACGTTGGGAAGGTGACGAGTGTTGAATTAGGGATGTCTTCGGCAAGGCGTTCACTCTCCCTTACAGGAACAATCGTGTCATCGGCACCGCTTAGAACGAGGGTTGGTACACCTAGTGACAGGAGTTCGTCTGTGAAGGTGGGACGGCGGCTTGCCTTGGTAAGTTCCCACAGAGCTTTGTCCCAATTGTTGGTTTGAAGCAACTCGCGGTAGCTGTCCCAGGTGGTTTTAGGGATGTTCTCAGGATTGCTCCAGGCCGACTTTAGAAATTCTGTACCTGGCTCCTCGGAAATTTGGCGCATGGCTAGGGGCCCGAGGCGGTTCATTTGGGGGGTGTGAAGCAAAGGTCGCACCCAAGCTGGCGCACCACCCCCACCATAAATGGCTGCGTCTACCAGGACGAGCCCTGCCACTCGCTCGGGATGCTCGAGAGCCGCGTGGGTAGTAATCGTTCCACCCGCCGAATTACCAATTAAAACAGCTTTCTCAACCTTTAGCGCGTCCATAAGACCAAGTAACAAAGAAACTTGACTTTCTGGACTATAGGGATTTTCCCCTTGCCACGACCCACGCAGAGGCCGTTCAGTTAAACCAAAGGCAGGGCGATCAAAAGCAATGACTCGTCCATACTCCGCTAGCTTTGGTGTAATACTGTCCCAAGTAAATACCGCCGAACCGAAACCATGCAGCAAGATAAAGGTTTGGTCACTTTGTGAAATAGCAGGCGTGTCTTTGTAATGAAGTGTTACGTCGTTAATGTCTATAAATAAACTGTCTTTATGAGCGAGTTCTTGTTCTGTTACTGTCTTAACGAGTGGCGGCGCGGGCAAAATAAACGGTACAAAAACCATCGCTACAAGAATGGTTAAGAAAAGAGCCAAAGAAATTTTCAGTCGAAAAGGCATAAGGGCATTATATTACGAGGGGCTTGCTGTCAAACGGGTACATTTGTCTAACCCCTTGAACCAACCTGAGATAACTCAAGACGTATACTAAACCCATGATTGACAAACTCTACCTTGCAAAACCTAGGGGCTACTGTGCAGGCGTGGTCATGGCTATAGACGCAGTTGAAACCTTTGCTCGAGACATGAAAACGAGTGGTAAGGGTGACCTCACTGTGTATCACGCCATTGTTCATAACAACACTGTCGTAGAGCGTTTGGAACAAAAACATGGCGTTAGCTTTATTGAAGATTTAGCTGAGTTTGAAGGTTTGCGTGAAGGAGCAAACAAAGACGGGCGCAAACTCTCGGACACCGTTGTCTTCTCCGCTCATGGCATCAGCCCCAACGTGCGCGAAGAAGCCACCAAGCTCGGACTCTCAACCATTGACGCAACCTGTCCACTCGTCACCAAAGTTCACACCGAAGCAAAAAAATACGCCAAAGAGGGCTATCACATCTTACTGATTGGTGACTCGTCAAAGCATCAAGAAGTCATTGGCACAAAAGGGGAAGCACCCGAAGTCACAACGGTTGTTAGTGTGGTTGGCAACAGCAAACATGACCCACATCTTGCTGACCCCAATACCGTGAGCGTTCCTAACGCTGACAAAGTAGTAGTACTAACGCAAACCACGCTTTCTGTAGATGATGTAAAGAAAACGATTGCTATTCTTAAAACACGCTTTCCTAACATGGTCATTCCTCCTTCAGATGATTTGTGCTACGCCACCAAAAACCGCCAAGATGCAGTAAAGAACATTGCACCGCATGTGGATTTATTCTTGACGGTGAGCAGCAACTACAGCAGCAACGGTATGCGCCTTGTCGAACTTGCCCAAGAACTTATGGGTAACTCAAAACGCATTGAGAGCGTCAAAGATATTGAAGAAACTTGGCTTACGAATATTCGTAACGTTGGTGTAACTTCGGCGGCTTCTACACCTGATGATTTGGTGCAAGAGATTGTTGCTTTTTTCAAAGCACGAAATAAAAACTTGCACATCATTGAAGAGGGTGAGTGGGAGGATATTAAGTTTCGTCCCGCAAAGCGCGTACCCGCCACAATTACTCAATTATGAAAAAAGAAGTATTGTCTAAACGATTTGACGAGCTTCTATCTCGTGCTGAGACTCTGGAATCTAAAGACAGACGACAATGGTACTCGAGTGCCCTAAATTTGTTAAACTTTGTTTTTTCAAAAAATTCAGTTCATTATACTCAATTTGACGAAATCCTAGAAAATCCATATCAATATAGACATCCTCCTAGTATGGATTTAATGAACGACAATGAGTCTAAATGGAAAGATGCTTTAGGTGTCTTTAAGTCTGCCAAAGAAGATTTTGGTCTAGGCTTCACTGCCAATTTAGAAACAATTATTTCTGGAGAGGTTTTTGGGGATTTTGTAACAATGGCAAAAGCATCTCTGGGTAATGGATACAAGGATGTTGCTGCCGTTTTAGCATCTGCTGCGTTGGAAGATACCTTAAAACGTTTTGCAGTTTTGAACAATTTGAATATAGACGACAAAACTATGACAGAAGTCATCAACGCATTAAAAACACAGGGATTAGTTAGTGGGCCTCAAAAATCAATTTTGGAGTCTATGCCTAAATTAAGAAATGCTGCACTTCACGCAGAATGGGATAAATTAAGACCAGAGGACGTAAGTGCTTTGATTGGATTCGTCGAACAATTCCTAATACAAAAGTTTTCAAGCTAGATATTTATGAAAAAGAATTATCCTCTTAGCATCGCCCCTATGATGGACTGGACAGACCGCCACTACCGCTTCTTCATGCGCCAAATCACGAGACACACCTTGCTCTATACCGAAATGGTCACAACGGGTGCAATTATTCATGGTGATAAAAAACGCCACCTAGATTTTTCACTCGAGGAATTACCACTTGCTTTGCAACTCGGCGGTGACAGTCCACAAGCTCTCGCAGAGTGCGCCAAAATCGGTGAAGATTGGGGTTACAGCGAAATCAATCTCAATGTCGGCTGCCCTAGTGACCGCGTACAAAACGGCAACTTCGGCGCGTGCCTTATGAGGCAGCCCGAGCTTGTTGCAGAGTGTATTGCAGCCATGAAAAGTACTGTGAAGATTCCCGTCACGGTCAAGCACCGCATTGGTATTGACGAACTAGACCGTTATGAAGATATGGCTAATTTTGTCGCCGTCGTTTCAAAAGCTGGCGCGGATAGATTTAGCGTTCACGCACGTAAAGCGTGGCTCTCTGGACTAAGCCCCAAAGAAAACCGCACTATTCCACCCCTTCGCTATGATGACGTATACAAACTCAAACGAGAATTTCCAGAATTGGTGATTGAAATTAATGGTGGAGTCTTGACGCTCGAGCAAGCCCGTCATCACCTGAACTTTGTAGACGGTGTGATGACGGGCCGAGCTGCGTATGAAAACCCATTTTTGCTTGCTACAGTTGATAGTGAGTTTTACCAATCGGGTGGGCAGACCGAGAGTAGCAAGGGCCTAAACCCCCTTGTTGAAAGTAGTGTAACCACACGGCGAGAAGTGCTCGAGCACATGCTTCCATACATCGAGCACTGGACAAACCAGGATATTTATTTGAAACACATCTCCCGGCACATGCTAGGACTTTTTACGAGTAAACCTGGCGCGAAGGCATGGAAGCGTTACCTCAGTGAGAACGCACATAAATCTGAGGCGGGTGTGAACACAGTGCTCGAGGCCATGAAACAAGTTTCTGATGAAGTTCTGGATGAACGTCCAGTTATATCAACATTAGCCACCAGAGTTTAATCCCCACTAGGGCCGAGCAATGCTATCGCCATTGGCTCTGTTTTTTCTGAAGGTTTTATCACATTACACAGTTGGGGTGTAAACAATTTCTCCACAACAGCCTGAGAGCGTCTGTCACTTCATGCTTCGTTGTTGGTTCAAATCGAGTGTTAGGAAATGTATCAATCCAACCCAGCGCCCATTTGATTTTCGCTCGACAAGCATAGTATGAGTTTCGCCTTCTTTCATAATTGATACAACTCACCATATTTCGTTTTGAGATAACGCACATACGGTTCAATTGTTAAATCTTGACCTGTTGCACGTTTGATAATTTCAGGTGCGGTAAATTTACTGCCATGCTGATAAATATTTTCCCTCATCCAGGTGTGTAAGGTTGAGAATTGTCCTTTAATAATTTCTTTCGGGATTTCGGGATGTGCTTGGAGTGCCGCATCATAAAACTGGCTGCTTAAAATATTGCCAATCGCATAACCTTGAAATGCTCCACCAATAAAGCCACTAAACCAGTGAACGTCTTGCAACACGCCATCGGTATCGGTTTCGGAAAACACTCCGAGGTCACGCTTGTAGCGTTCGCACCAGGCTTCGGGCAGGTCTTTGACAGAAAGTTTATCCTCGAGCAACTCACACTCGAGGTCAAAGCGAATAATGACGTGTAGGTTGTAGGTCACTTCGTCGGCATCGGTGCGAATAAGTGAACGCGAAACTTTGTTAATAGCTTTGTAAAACGCTTCGAGCGGTACATTGTTAAGCCTTTCAGGAAAAGTCTTTTGAAGTTTTGGATAGTAATGTTGCCAAAAACCGAAACTGCGCCCCACAACATTTTCCCAAAGACGCGACTGCGATTCGTGAACACCGCTCGAGGTTCCTGCAGCGAGCGGTGTGGGGTCAAGAGTAAGACTCACACCTTGCTCGTACATTGCGTGACCTGCTTCATGGAGCGTGCTAAACAGAGCTTCAGATAAGTCATTCTCTTTCACGCGCGTTGTAATGCGAACATCGTTCACACTAAAGTGCGTTGCAAAAGGATGCAAGGTTTTATCTTGTCTCCCGCGCGCTAGGTCATACCCAAACGCTTGGGCAATGTGAAGACCAAAAGCAAGTTGTTTATCTTCTGGAAAGAATTGCTTGATAGCACTGTCATCCGCTTCAGCTCGAGCGGGGATGGCTTCGACGAGCGGTACAAGCTCTTGGCGTAAACTTGCAAAAAGTGGGCGCACCGTTGCCACTGTCATGCCCTCATCGCCTGCGTCAATATGTGGGTCAGCGACGTGATCAAACTTAGAGAAGAAGCTCGAGAACTCCTGACTTAGCTCGAGAGTCTTCTCTAAAGCAGGCAATATTTTTTTATAATCATTCGCTAGTCTCGCCTCCGCCCAAAGCTCATAAACATCAGAAAAATGTTGGGACGTAGTGGCAACAAAAGCATCGGGCACTTTCAGAGCCTTTCCATAACCCTTCCGCGTGAAGCGGAGCAAGCTTGCATTATCTGAATCGTAAGGCAAGGTTTGTTCAAAAGAACGTAAGTCCTCGAGCAAGTTTCCTAATGCGGGGTCTGTAAATTTTTGGTGGGCGAGTTTGCTCAGTGTGGCTATTTGTCGCCCCCGAGCCTCCGCACCACCCTTGGGCATGTAGGTTGACTGATCCCAACCCAAAACATAATTCGCAGCATAAAGGTCGGTGATTTCTTGCAAACGCGCTTTAAGGTTTAGTAATTTTTCTTCTTGTGTCATGGTGGAATCCTACCCTAGATTTTCCAAGGAAACGCCTTGAAGCTTTACAAAAGGTACATCTAAGCTTCTAAACACAGTGGCAATGTAATATAAGTTAATGATCCCAAATTTTTCGTACAAGCGAGCAAAGTGCACCGTTTATAAAAGTGCACCGTTTATATTAGCCTTCGTCATTGCGAGGCTCTAGTTAAAAGTGTTTGAGGGTGGGTCTAGTTCATCTTTAGCAAAGCCCCGAAGCAATCTCTGTTCAAAGACTTCTCTATCAAATTTCGCTATTGGGTTTCAAGGTAATTACCAAGTATCAATTAGCCTCTGAACATCTTGAGCAACCAGGCAACAGCGTTTGTCAAAAGA
>JBOFGY010000305.1:0-5208 GCA_051649365.1 Trueperaceae bacterium | reverse complement strand
GCTTGTATTGCTTTTTTCCCTATTGCAGTGGGCAGCTATGTACTACTGGGGCAGCTCGAGAAACGCTAGAAAAATTTGAAAAACAGATAGTTTTAGAACTCGAGAAACTAAACACTCAATCTTCTAAATGCTTTAGCATCGTCACAGAGGTTTTGTCTTCAGCAACAACTATAAAGCCTAACTGCTCGTAAAGTTTCTGGGCTGGGTTGCCTTTGGAAACACTTAGCGAAATAGCGTCATAAGTTGTAACCGCCGCCTCAAAAAGTTGCTCGAGGAGTTGCCTTCCTATACCTCGCCCTCGGTATTCGCTCAGCACGGCAACACCAACTTCTGGCGTTTCGTCATTGACATAGCCGTAACCTTTTTGTGAACCCTGTAGCAAACGAAGCCATACCGCGCCGACGGGCATAGCCGTTTTTGAATCAACCGCAATGAACGCAATATCGCCATCTTTCCCCCAACCTTCGATATATTTAGCAATGTCTGGGCGGTGAATAATCTCCTTGGGGAAAGGCCCAAAACCTTCAGGAACATAAAGAGACTGATACAGCATGTCCTCTAAAAACGTCTGGTCTGAAGTTCGCGCAGGACGAATGTAAATATCGCTCATCGTTCAAGACTATCGCATATACCTTTAGCAGGTCATCTTCGAGTATTCTATGCCAATGAAGTTCTATTTTCTTTTTGCGTTTTGCCTTCTCTCTTTTTTAAGCGCACAATCCCCCAGTGACTCTCTCGCGGGTTACCTCGTCATCAAAGGTAGCTTCGTGATTGTAGACAAACAACCCGATGGCGACTCCGTGCGTTTTCGCCCCGATGACGAAAGTTTGCTCAAAAAACTCAAACGTGGTTACCGCATTGACCCTTCTAAAGACGGCACTGTGCAACTGCGCTTTGAAGCCATTGACGCACCCGAGCTGCATTATCTCGGTGACGCTCAACCAATGGGCAGAGAGGCTCGAGACTTCCTCTTATCGCAACTCGGTTTTAACAATTACATTCACAACCATAACGACACGATCACAGACGCAGTTCCAAGAGAAATACGTGGCGGCATCCTCTCGCAAGCAGCAGAGACCAACGGGCGACCTATCAGTTATGTTTTTCTCGAAGGTGATTTAACTGATTTGAATGACGGTGAGCGGATAGCGATAGATGACGCGCTCTTAGCAAAATCCATGAACGCGAAAGTTTTGCAGGCAGGCATGGCTTATTACACGGTGTACTCGAGCCAACCCGCCAGCCACCAAGCCTTTATGCGTGGTCTAGCAGAAAGTGCTAAAGCCGCAAACTTGGGCGTGTGGCAAGTAGACAAAACAGCAGAATTTAATTTAACGAGCTTTCGTGATGTCACGACAAATCAACTGATTTTGCCCAAACTCTACCGTCGTTGCATTGGCTACCTACGTGACAGAGACAAAGGATTTTCTGGGAATTTGAAAGACTGGCTACTCGCTGATGCTGACCGTGATGACGCAGTTATGTTAGGCACTCGGCAGACGAAGCTCTCGAGCCTTCTCGAGATTGATGGCGCAAAAGTAACGGTGTTGTTTAACCCGTTGGAGGCCGTCTTCATTGAGAAGTAAAATAGTCGCCATGAAGAATCTCGAGCAAATTTTAGACACCTTGTGGAACTACAATGACGCAGCAAAAAGTGAAGCCATCTTCAAAGATTTCGTCAAGCAGGAAATCGGAGATGAGGCTGAAATCCTCACGCAAATCGCCAGAGCACAGGGTTTGCAAGGAAAGTTTGAAGAAGCTCACGCAACGCTCGACAGCATTTCAACACCAAATGACGAGAGAATTAAGGTTCGCTATTTACTCGAGCGCGGGCGCGTCTACAACTCTGCCAAACAAAAAGAGGAAGCAAGAAAATATTTCTTGGAGGCATACGAACTTTCTAAACGCATCGGCGCAGATTTTTACACCATAGACGCAGCACATATGATGGCGATTGTAGAGCCGCCAGCGCAGCAACTTCTCTGGCACGAAATTTGTTTAGAGCTTTGCGAAACCACAAAGGACGAGCGCGCCAAAAAGTGGCTAGGTTTAATCACCAATAACGCTGCCTGGACGTATCACGATTTAGGACAGTATGACAAAGCATTAGAGGTTTTTCAAAAAGCCCTCCTCTGGCACGAGGTAAACGGCAAACCCGAAACGATTCGTATAGCCAAGTGGAGCGTGGCTAGGGCGTTGCGTTCGTTAGAGCGTTATCAGGAGGCACTGGACAAGCAGTTGGGGCTTTTATCTGAAACCAAAGATGATGGTTACATCTATGAAGAAGTTGCAGAATGCTTTTTAGCTTTAGAAAAATCTGACGAAGCCAAACCCTATTTTGCAAAAGCGCACGACATGTTGTCACAGGATGCTTGGCTTGTTAAGAACGAAGGGGGAAGGCTCGAGCGGCTTAGAACGCTAGGAGAACTGTAGTAATGGCGTGGAATGAGTTTGGACTCGAGTATCAGCAAATTGATTACGACATCCAAACTTTACAATAATCCAGCTTTTTGTAAACTATGCTTTACGATAATCCTGTTTTTTGTAAAACGGATTGAGTTTTTAATCCCACCAGAACCTGAGATAAAGGGTTCCATCTAAGCGCATCTCGTGAACTTCATCAGCCTCAATCAGCTACTCTAAAGCCGAAGCGGTTTCCCAAGCTGTTTTGGGCAAGAAAATCTCGTCAAAACTAAGACCATCAAAAGGGAACTCCTCGTCATTACCTCGAGTGAAAATATAGCCCCCTAGAAAACCATCGTAAGTGGCGCAGGTCTCGAGCATTTGCCGTTGTGTGGGTGAGGCGTTGTGGCTTCGCTCTAGGCTCTCTGGGTCTAGGTGCTCGAGTAGTTCCAAAAGTGCTTTAGCTCCAGAGGCATCTAGTCCTGAAAATTCTGCGAGACCGTCCTCTTCTTCGCCTACGTCAGCCGCGTTGAGGATGGCGCGGATTTTTGGGTGGTAAATCCAGTGGGTTTGGTTGTTGGTATTCACAAAACTTCAATCTCTACTCTTTGTGTTCAAAAGGGTTTATCACCGTCAAATTGGGTATCCAAAGAAAATCCTGATCATTGCGAGTCACGAGGGTTCTATCATGAACTAACGCAGTTGCAGCAACTAAAGCATCGCCTAAAGTCAATTTTCTAAGCTGGCGAAGTTTTGTGGCCTGAAGGAGCACATCGTCACTTATAGGTAACACCGTTGCTACCTCAAAGAAGGCTTCGAGGAGCTGCTTCTCATTACCCAATTTGTGATAGCCAAGAACTTCGACATAACTGACGGCTGAAACAGCAGGGGAATGTTGAACAACAAAATCGCGCAGAAACTGATGCTCAGGCTGCGCTGCATAAATGATGATGTTGCTGTCTAAAATCATTCGTCGCGGTTAGGCAAAGTCCGGTCTTGCCTTTGTTCTTTTTGCCAAGCTATTGCATCTACATTTTGAAAAGCATTTATATCGGCAAGAGCTTGCAAGGCTTTTGCCATACGCTGACCTTGCTGATCTTTTTGCTCAGGGCTAGACTCGAGTACAACTACACTCACCTCGAGCGTCTCTTTCGTGCTGTCAGGAACACGGCTATGCCACTCGAGCTTGTTCCCTTTTAGCGTGGCGCGATAGCTGTTTGTCATAGGTCAATTATAGAATTGTGAATTGACAAAAGTCAAAATCGAACTGCACGCTAATGTGTTAACGATGAATTAGGATGCGAGGCGGCACCTTCTTAATTTTGAATAATCATGATGAACGTTCTATCTGCTCAAATGTTTCTCGGTCATAGCCAACTATTGACTGATGGAGGTCATAATTTGCTGTCCTAGCCTGTAGCGCAGCCCTAAGCTCCTTCCAAAATTGTCGTTCTTTTCCGTCGTCTTTTCTATTTGGGAACTTTATCGCATAACGAGCTAGTTCTTTACCCCATTCTTCTCCTTTAAGTCCACGAGGTTTTCTTTCTGAAATAGAAATATATTTTTGCTCAAAATCTGCTGCATTTTTAATTTCCGACCAATCAGCGTTACGAATCATGCCACCAGAATAACCCTGACGCTCATCAATTCCTATGACTATTTCTAAAAGCTCATTTAAGCTAAAGTTAGCAAACTCAAAATCTGGGGAATGCACTGCAATGTAGCCAACAATATTGCTTTTATCTACTTGCTGTCGAATTGCCTTTATATTTTCCCGAACATCTCCATCAAGCGAAATCATACTAAATCGTCTCAAAGTTCTATCTTGGATAAGTGATTCCTGCAATCTAAATGCCACATTATTCTTACCAGATTGAATATTGCCGTACAAATTAACTAACTCAATACCAAACATAGAGGGTTCATTGAGAATTTCCGAAATCGCGCTATATTCAGTTTCACCTTCTACATACCAGCGTACTACACTACCTGTGAATAAGCCAAAATTCCATGGAAAGTAAGGTCGAGCTTTTGCAGGATCATCTAATGGACGCTCTAGCCCATATCTTCTAATACGAGCATCTTTTGGCCAAAAACCGTGCGATTGGTCTTCCTCAAACCATTTAACTTTATGGACCTCTTCAAACGCACGACGGATGACTTCTGCTATATGCCTTATCCAAAGTGCACATGCCAATTTACCTTTAAGTTTTTTACGACTATCCCATTTACTAAGTCGCAGTAAGAGATAAAGTTCGGAATTGTCATCCAAACTACTCGCATCACGACGTAATCCCTCATGTGTAGCTTGCCACTCCGCAATGTCAAGCGTTTGCAATTGACTGTGTAACTTTTGACGATAATCTTCTAACAAGCTATCAAATTCGTCATGAGTAATCCAGCTCGAATATGAAACTTTGTTGGCTATATTTATCCAGTAAAGAGGCTCTAGTAAAATCGCAAGATTTACAACTTGTTCCGTTTTCTTAGCCACTTCTTCAAGTGTATCTAAGGAGGGTAAAAATGAACTCATCGTTTTCAAAGAGCTTTCAAGAGCATCTCTTTGGAGAGTTGCAGATGGTGTCAATTTTAATTCACAAAGCTCGAGAATTTTGTGAATAGTATATAGGCGAAATGGATGAAATAGGGGCTCACCCTCGTGGTCTGTATCATCCTTGAAGAGCCACCCTCGTTGTAGGAAGTCGCTCGGGTCGCCTGTGACAACACCCCACGCACGTATATCTATATCATGCAAAAAGCTAAGTAGCGCGTTTTCACTAAGAAGTGAATTCTGCCTTAAATGTT
>JBOFGY010000304.1:0-10661 GCA_051649365.1 Trueperaceae bacterium | reverse complement strand
CCGCCTATTAACTGTCCCAATGTAAGACCCGATTGCACGGTGTGTTTTCAAGAGGGGTTTGCTAAGGCGATGGAACACGCCTTAACCACCTATTACCCTGAGTATCAAACGGCTGTTGAAACACAAAACCTGAAACTTGCAGGGCTTGGTGCCTTATGGTGGGGTGACCCGACGTTATTAACAGGTTCACTCCTTACTCCTGTGATGGATCCCCTCAATCAACCTGCTTGGTTAGCAGATATAGCGACGACACTCATTGAACCTGGACTCGAGCTTGACCCCAGAGCTGCCACATACTTCACACATACGGCCGCGACGAATCAAGCGTGTCAGGCTAATCTTCTGGCTGGTTCCACGCTGGGGCTGCTCAAACTGCCTACCGAACAACTTGACCCTGAAGCTCCAGGACTGGCTGCGCTCGAGGAACTCAAACGCAACATGGCAGACCGTGAGAGTGCGGGAGATACCTGGCAGCGTAGTGTTTTGCTGTTTACTGACAAAGACATCTTGAGTCCGCAATATGCCAAAGGCTCTATCTTTGGTGGTGAGGACTCAAAAATGGGTACGACCAATCCCACAGGTCATGCCTGTTTAGGTCAAACGACATTCCTGCAAGTGTTTCAAAAGGAAGAGGTGATAGCGAGTGTGGGGCGGGTGGTGCAGCGGCCTACCGCCTGTATTGCTGGGGTGACGCTGGTTCCCATCGTGCCTACACCGATGACGTTTACAGTTCCCAGGTGGCACAGTGATTGGGTGAGTGTGCCTGAAGGGTATGACATCCCTCGGCTGGAAGGAGAGCCGCAACGTGTGGAGCCTTAGTTTTCTTCTATTTGTGTTGGTGCTGGTGAGTTGTGGCGGAACACAAAATCCAACCAATCCAACATCACCAACACCGGAAAATCCCAACAATCCTTATGCGGCGTATGGTTGTGAAGAATCTCCTAACACCAATAGCGACAATCCGCGTTCTATTTATGACATTGAACTCGGTAAACCGTATGTGTTGCAAGGTGGTTCGTATGCTCTATTCTTCGACATACCCGTTCCCTCCAAAGTTCGTGTCAGCCTCGAGGGCATTGACGCTTATGATTCGCTATTTGTGATAGTCGGTGACAAGGTAGATTTTCAACGCGCAGGCTCACTCTTTCATGATGCCGGCTCAGCCTCGAATGAAGCAGGTCCACCCTTGACCGAAGCAACCATTGAGAGCGAAGAACCGCTCGAGGTCACGGTATCCGTCGGCCTCAACCGCTTTTTGGATGATTACACCCTTCGTAACGACGAGGGCAAAACTCTCTTTTGCCAACCCTACACCGTCGTTGTAACCACGATTCCCTAGGAGATAGCCGTGCGAAAGTATCTATGTGCCTTCATTCTGTGCGTTTTAGTCAGCGTTGGCTGGGCCCAAGAGTTAGAAGCCGTTAACCTTTTACAGGACTTCAGTGACCTACTGCAAGATGCCTGTAATGAGCTTGGTGTTGTCGGGGGCGTTTTGGAGAATATTCCACTGGGTCTCGAGGTTCCTGAAGAGTTGACCTGGCTCTGTGCCACGGTGCCGAGTATTGACCGTGCGGCCAATCTCGCACAAGGTTTTCTCAATGATGTCAATGGTTTTACAAATCAGACCATGAACGATAGTTTACGCAAACTTGGTGACGCTATGGGCTGGCAAGTCGGTGACACCGATGTGCAAACGCTCATTGACGATGCGATGACCAATGTGCAAGACGGCGTGTTTTCGGCCAAAGGCGTAGCAGGTCAAGTGTTGTCACAGTTGCATCAAGCTGTCTTGAACCGAGACGATTTAACGCCAGCCAACGCTACAGAAGCTGAAGCAGAAATGGCAGACGTTTTAGAAAACACACCGTCCTACACCATGCAACAACTTCAAAGCGTTGAAATTCATCAGGACAATATTCTGCGCAGCGCACAGGCTGTTGACGTTGTGAGTCAAGCGAAAACCCTCGCTGCCAGTGCAGCCGCGCGCGGCGACGAGCAGCAGTTGTTATTGCGCGTCACGAATCCCGCTCACGCCATTCCTGGTAATCCAGGTGGCACGGCGGATGAAGCAGAAGATGCAGCGTTTGCTGCCGTATCGAGTCGCGCTGCGATTCAAGCAGGTGTTGAGGCCGATGCAGATTTCATGCGCCAAATGGCCACCTCAACCGTCAATACGACGCAAGCCTTAAAAGAGCAAGCATATCAACAAACTCTCACCACGCAACAACTCGGTCTTTTGGTAGAAAGCATCGGTGAACAAAATTTACTCGAGTATGAAAAATGGGAAGCGGAATACTACGACAACGTTGTGCAGGCAACGGCTCGAGGTAAAGAAATTGAAGGGAATTTTGATTCGGTGGCTGACCTGATGAGCGATGAAGGTGCAGAGTGAAACAGTTAACGATGTGCGCTGTGATGGTGCTATGTTCTCTTGCGCTGGCACAAGACGTAGATGCTGCGGAACCCTCACCCAAGGAAACGCTTGTCGTCATGACCCAGGGTATTTTCTCTGAGTCATTGGCTGATGTAATTCGGCGCGCTGTCGTCGAACGTGGTGTGAATGTGTACATTTTAGTCCCGCCAGTCGTCGCCCAAACACCAGCAAGTTATGTGCCAGCACTCTCACTTCTTGACGAAGTGCAGGTGCGTCTCATCCAACACGAAGAAGATTTTTTGATTCAAGACAGCACCGCGGCGTTCACGTTCGAGTTGCAGCCCCTCGAGGTAAACGCCTCTGAGTTATACAACTATTTTGTAAAGCAATGGAAAGGTGGTAAAGCTTATAAATTTACCGCAGTACAGAAGCGACACTAACCCTTAATACGCAGTAACCTTCGTTGAACGCTCTTTGAACCAACGTTGCAATTTGGCAAATTTATTTTCAGGTTTATGGCCTTGTTTAGCCAGATAACGCTCGACAAGAATTCCAGAAGTCGTCCCCAAAACTAAAGCGGTGATGAGGGTGATAAGTGATACACACATACTAACTCCTTTCGCTCGTCACTATAGCAAATTCGTTACTGCGTTTCTCTAATCCCTAAGCCACAATTTCATGATGTCACGCGCAAATTTTGCTAAACTGAAGTTCTAAGGAGTTTATGATGGCCTATTACGCAGACGTTCAACAGCAAGTACGACAAACAATCTATGACATTGAAGACCAACTCCATGATGCAAATCGCTTCGCATTTTTACGTCACCGTTCGCAACTAAACATTCCAACCCAGCAACGCTGGCTCAGTCGCCTTCTTATTGTGTTTAGCTTGGTGCTTGCTCCCTTTTGTGTTACGTGGAGTAACGCGAATGCAGGACCCAAGACCACGGGATTTCTGCTTTGTTTGGCACTGCTGTTCGTCATCCTCTTCGTCATGGTTGACCGCATCAATTTTCTGATTGGGGTGTTGGGTTTTCTTGGTGCGCCCATGCTTGTTGTTGCTTCAGGTATCGCGTTTACACCTTGGATTCTGCTGTCCTTGGCCACGCTGCAACTCGGTTTGCTTATCTCGAGTCTGACGATGCACGACCGTGCTGCCTTACATCTGTTGATGACTTGGGAATTTGTCATGGGTACTGGGTTGTTTGTGTTGACCTGGCAACCCGCTTTGCTTGTACCTGTGGTGTTGGCTTTGATTACGGGTTGTCGAATCTATGGGGTGCTGCGAACCCTGCGCTTTTTACTGGTGTTAAGCGCACTTGTCGCTTTATTCTTTTTCTTTCATGATGTGCCATTTGTGCAGATTTTGCTGATTCTCGCCTCGCCTGTATTATTCTTTGTTGGCATGTTCCAGCCGCCACGTTCTGCGTCCTAAGTTTGTTGCAACAATATGCTCGAGCCGCCTCGATCTTTAGCCTTGAGTTTGCTCTGGGATTTTTTGCAGTGTCAAGACGTTTTGAGTGCTGTACTCAAACCCTTGGCTTGGTCTTGAGACGTTCTCCCTCTGCTCTCGCCTAGTCGTGACCAAGCACACTCTCTATCAAAGGAATGACGCTCTTCCTGTCATGCCTCCTGCCTCACGGCGAGTGGCGGTTAAGCCTTTGCTTTTCGCTTTGTATTTTTGCCTTGTGTTTCTGGTTTCAAAGACCGCCTTTGACGTTTTCGCAGCACCCCGAGCGACACAAATCAAGCGCAGGGCTCCCAAAAAGCCCGGAGCGTTTCTACCTCTGCATCACGTTTAAGGCTCTGGGTTGTAACGGGCGTAGCGGCTCGAGCTGTATACGAAAGTGACCGCACCCTCTGCCAAATGCTAACCCTTCTCAATTATATCTTTCACGATTATCTTGAGCATCTGCCACGTGTTGTTTTCATCAACGTTACCTAACGCTACCTCGTAATACTTGGCATAGTTCTGCTGCGGATGCCAGGCAAAGGTGGTTTCTCGAAACGCCTGCGGGATACACAGCCACCCAGCCTCGAGTTGTTCGTGAGCCTGGGGTTTGAGGGTACGCCCACACGGATAAACTTTGGTGTTTCGTGTTGCCTCATATAACTCCGTACAAAATCGGATGAGCAAGAGAATATCGCTTTGCCGTTGTTGCCAATTGACATGTGCAAAGGATTCATACACGCTGAACTCATCACCAAGCTTAGGGTGAGTGGTTTCAAGCACGAGTTGGAACCGCGCAATATCAGTAAGGTTAAGGCTGCTTTCATTCATAACCAACCACACCGCTTTAAGCTGCTTTGTTAGAAACAGGGTTTGGATGCGTTTCGCACTCTCGAGTAAGTGCCAGTGGTGGTGTGTGGGTTTGTAAACTGGTCCCTCTCCTGTGAGCAACCAGTCGAGCCTGACCTCATAGATTTGTACGAAGGTTTTCAGATTGCTGGTGTTGATACCCTTGGCAAGGCCTTCGGGTGTGGTCAGGTCAAGTACGGTACAAATACCAAAGTCTTCTAAACTTTTGACCGACTCGAAAACAGAAAGCCCAAAACGTCGCTCGATGTCTAAAATACGGTTGGGGATTTGGCTTGTTTGTTCAAGAGCAGTGTTGCCACGCACACTTTCCGAAGCTAACAACGCCTCAACAGCATTTACCATGACCTGTGACACTGAAACGCCATGATGAGTAGCGTAGCGTTCGACTTTTCTTCTTAGCTCATCTGGAACTCGAGTGTGTAACATGCTGCTTTTTGTTGTCTTTTGTTTACCATTTGTTCCGCTCTGTAGCTTGTCCTTCATGATGTCATCCTTGGTTCAGTGAAGTTTCGCAAATCGATGCACCCGCGTCGCCTCGAGCAACGTCACATACACGGTTTTCTTTGTGTCGTTTTTGTAGCTATCACTCAACAATCGCCCCGCGATAACAACTGCTTGACCTTTGTTCAGCTCGAGTGCGTCCCAAAAAGTTACATCTATGAATAGGGTTGAATCAGCATCTTTCACAGCGACTCGAGTCCGGCTTACATGTCCTGTTTTCGTGTTGGTAATCTGCGTGTCTTTGGTGAGGTTACCCGTCACACACACCTCGTTCAAGCCGTTGACGAGTAATCGTTGATTTTTGCGGTCTTGCCAGAACTCGAACGTGCCCTCGAGGAGAAGCAGGTCGTTCACGGTGATGGTCGTGTCGGTTTGCTTCGTGCCAGCTTTGCTTTCGTAGTTGACTTGGTGTAAGGCACCAAAGGTTTCCACCACACACCCTTCTTTTAAGTGAGGCTCGAGCGTCTCTGCATATTTCCCAAAGAGTTTGCAGGTGACATAGGACGTATGTGTGTGTTCACTTGTTTCCCTGATACCCAAGGTGAATTCAAGCACAGCTAGCTTTGCAGGGGTGTAGGCAAGTTGTGGGTTAATGACGCAGCCTAGATGATGGGTTTGGTTCATGGTCTCTCCTTACATCGCGTCTTAGTTTTTCTCGTTGCGCTTTCCTAGATTCGTTTCGATAACGCGCAACCGTATCCAACCCGCAAGGGTGAGGCTAAGCGAGGTTTGTTGTGGTACACCGCTGCTTTGAATAAAACCTCGTCCAATGAGCTTTTGCGTCACTGCTTGCATGAAGTCTTCAGAGACTGTGAGTCTATTCACCACACAATGGCGTTGGATGCGTAAGGTGAGTGCCTCTGCACTGCGTGGTCGTAGGTTCAACGTCGACAAGATGACCACCTCGAGCCAATCCCCATCGGTTGCGTGATAGTCACGTTGTAACAGTACAACCCTGGCTCGAGTCCCGTTGAGTCTAAGTTTCATAGCGACCTGGTTTCTTAATCTGTATCCCCTCAGGTTCTCGCTGTTCTAAGAGAGCATCCACTGCATCTGCCAAATTCGGATACACCACCCATTCATCCCGAGAACGCAACTCGAGAGCCATCTGGAACACGGGGGTGGTGATGCGTTTTCTAAACTGTAAATCCACATTGCCCAGCAGCGGTAAGAAGGCTTTATTCTCGAGTACGTCTGCGAGAACCGACCCGTGCAACGTCGCACCGACACCCACGCCACGTCTGGCGCAGGACTCGATATGAATCACATCATTGCCGTGATAGCCAATTTCATCCACGATGAGCTTGAGGGGGGTGAGGTTGGCTATCACCATCCTGAGCACCTCACCCTGTCTCGAGGGTTCCCCTACCTGGATTCTGAGTGCGTTACCAATTGCTGGATGTGGGATATCCCCATCCCCACCGATTTCATTACTGGTATCCACAGCTACGCAGAGCTGCCCACACCCTTCACCTAGAATTCTTACGATGTCCCGCAGCACTGAGGTCTTCCCCGTACCTGGTCTACCTACCAGCATGAAGCTGTTTGCTGTGTTGAGATAAGGTCGCAGGGGTTCAGCAATGTTGGGAATCGCCCTGGCCAAACGAATCGAAATGCCTACCAGCGTGTCGTAACGGTTCGGCATCCCTGCATAGCGGTGCAAGGTGCCATTAATGCCCGCACGCCAATCTGAGCGAAAGCCGCCGATTTTATCTCGGGTAAACGTCACGTGTTTTGCCTCAACCGTAAAGGTCTCAATGCGTTTGGTCGCGTCGCCCAGTTTGAACTCGAGCTTGTAGCCTTTCACAATCCTGATTTCTTGGAGTTCTTCGGTCAGATGCTCGAGGGTGAGGTCTTGGATGTCGGGGTGTAGCGATTCCAATACTTCTTCAAATTTATCTATGTTGGTACTGTAGGCAGGTGAGGGAGAATCAAGGCTTTGAATGTCGTGTGACATGAAACCTCTTTTCCAGCCAAGCGGTGACCGAAAAGGTATCGGGAACTTTTTCCATCCGATCCAGGAGTTGGTGTAACTCGCTTTTCGTCCTTTCTATCTGGTCGTGTCGGCTGTCATGTATGTCGGAGTCGAGTTTCGCCGCACCAACCTTGTATTCCTCCTCCAACTTCCGCAGGCGTTTGATTTCTTGCCGGTGGAGCACCAATCGCACACACAGCGTGATGAAACAAACAGCTACGATGTCACGGACGGACATGAATCTTGTCGTCAGCAGAAACCCTGCTACAACGAAGTTAGTCACCATAAAACCAATTGTGGTCGCGCTGACTGCGTTTTTAACGAAGTTAACAGTGTTTGCGTATTTCCAGTCATCAGAAACGTGTCCACCACGCACCGTGAAATATTGCCGTTCTCCCGCCTCTTCATAAATGTAGATGCCGTTCTTACCCTTTTTTCTCAAATACTCAATAAGGTCGTGTTTTGAGGCAAGGACGTGACCTTGACTTCGATCATTAATAGGAGACACACTACTTTCGTTCATAAACGAGCAAACCTCCTGTTCGTGGTGTCAGCACGGCCAGTGACACAGGTTTGACGTAGACGACGGGTGTTATTTGAAGTGAAACACTGTCGTCAAAATTGTCGTCGAATGCATCACTCAGTTCGACATATTTCGTCAAGACACTGGGTACATAGAGTTCAGTCTCGCCATTGACAGGAATACCTTCATATCGAATCACGGCACCAGGTCCAGCATTGTAAGCAGCTAAAGCAAGTTCCCAATTTCCAAAGGTTTCCCACTGTTGTTTTAGATAAGTTGCTGCACCGTAAAGATTTTCTTCAGGATTGTATGGGTCTACACCCAGGGCTTGGGCTGTGCCTGGCATGAGTTGCCCTAAGCCAATGGCACCTTTGGGGCTTAGGGCGTCTGTGCAGTAGCGTGACTCCTGATAAACAAGGGCCTGCAAGAGAGCAGGCTCGAGGCCGTGGGACATTGCAGCTTGCTCGAGGGTGTGCTGTAAGTCATCGCTGAGTGTGCAAGCCCAAGCAACGTGACCACAGAAAAGAAGCATTGACAAAAAGAATATTTTCATGACATTGACTCTGGTGCGTCCAGTGTTTTGTTCTGTGAGGTTTTCTCTCGTACGTAAGCACTGTAGCGGTTACTCTCGGCAAGTTCACGTAGAGCCTGCGGAACATCCCGCAAGGTGTGAATCAAGACACCCAAACCAAACAACAGTCCACCTAAAACGAGTGGTGTCAGTGTCATACCAATGACCGCCATCACAAAACTAAAACTTCCCAGGGACATCAAAACGTAGCAGGTAATGGTTGTGAGACGTTTCATCATTCTCCTCTCTACCGAATGCGGTAGCTGTAACCCACCGTGGCTCCAAGCTGTACGTCTTGTTGTGCGGGTGCTTCTGTCTCAAAACTTGGTAGCGTCGTGAACTCAGGGATGCCACCATCGGCTGTGATGATTAGAAAGGCACCGCTATCAAACGACAGCTCGAGCTCACCTTGAAAAACGTTATAGGCCTGCGCTTGACCTGAAACGCTCGAGTTAGCAAAAACGTATTGGGCCGCAAGGGCAAGTAAGGCACTATCCCCGAAGCGAATCCCAGCACCGAGTTCTGGGGCGAGGTAGGAATAACCACCCAAGCTGTTGTTTGTTTCGTAGGCCACGCCTGGTTGCAGATAAAAGATATCGCCACTAAACCGATACGCAGCATGGAGGCGAACCATAAACCGTGAGGCTGTTTCACCTTCACCCAGACTAGCCGCGCCGAAGAGGTTGAGTCCTGGGATGACCGCAGTTGCCTCTGACCCGTTATGGACAATGTAGAGGGTGCCTGCTAAGCCTTCGTCTACCCCGCCTAAAAGACCAATATCAAGTCCACCAAGTGAAGTCTCGAGTCCGACCATGCCCAGACCTGTGCTGGTTGTTAGTCTGCCTTGTAGAGCCAAGGCGGGAATAACGTAGCCTTTGGCCCTGCCTTCAAACCCTGATTCATTCACGAGGGCATCGAGTCTGCCATAGGAAGTCTCGAGGGCCACACCAAACGTTCCCTGCCAGTCTCGACCTAGAAAGCCACTGCTCAAAGAAAGGTCAGCAACCACAGCGGGAGTCTGTGTTTGTTCGCTTTGGTTTTGCAGAGCAGTGAGGGCTTGCTCGAGTCCATCCAAACGTGTGCTTAGGGTTTGTAGATTCGTTTCGAGATTTTTAGTGTCCACTCCTCCACCACTCGATGTGGGTGCAACATTTTGTTTTTCTTCCACGGCTAAAAGACCTGCTCGTACGTCTTCGATTTGTAGGGTGAGGTCGTTGAGAACTGTTTCTAAATCCTCGTCAGAAATACTAGGGATTTGCAACGCTAAGTCAGCGACGTTTTGCTCGAGGTCTCGCAGTGAAGCAGTAAACGACGCTTCAACATCTTGGAAGGTAGCGGTGTCCACGAGACCGTTTTCGAGTTGCGTTTGGATAGTGTCTAGGCTTTGTTGCAGGGTAAAAAGGTCGGACTCGAGGGTGTCGACTCGTGTGGTGACTCCGACTAACTCGCTCCATACCTCGGAGAGTTGTTCTGTGTTCCACGAATCAAACAAGCGGGTCAGCATGAGGGCGAGTTGATAGCGGGTGACAGTATCGTCGCCTCGAAATTTGCCATCAGGGAAGCCCATGATGACCCCGAGTTCGGTCATCCTGAGCACGGCACTTTCTGACCAGTGTCCGGGTGGTACGTCGGGGAATTGAGCTTGTGATAGCGAGAAGGTACAGACAACCACAATCAAAAACCGACAGAAGAGAGAATGTTTAGCGCGGGATGTCAATGGACTCATTGAACGTCACCTCACGTCCGTTACCTTGCATTTCCACTGCTGTCCAGCACAAGTTTGCGCTGCCAGCCACGGCACCCTTGACCACGACAAAGCCGCTGTGGGTTTCACCGGGTTCGACGAGTTGGCGCAGGGGGTTTTTGGTGACTCTGGCACTCAGGGTGTCCTCGTTTTGGGTCACGACTAATCTGGCACTATCCAAAGCAACCACTTGGTTGCTCGAGTTGGTAAAGGTAAAGAATACGGTGCTTTCACTATCACTCACTGACGTGGCTTGCAGAAGCTCGAGGCGTACGTCTTTTTGTAAATCTTCAGACACAGTTCGGGGATTTAAGGGGTCTTCTAAGCGGGGGAGGGGGCGTGCTTCGTCAATGATGTAGGTGAAAGGGCCTTGGAAGCTTTCGTCTATGACGAGGTTAAATAGGAGCTTCTTGCCGCGTACATCTACCACTAAATCTGTGTTGCCTTTGGCCAGGGAAGAACCAAGATAAAGTGCATCGCCTGAACTCGAGGGTTCGGTGGTGAAAATGGAAGAGTCGCCTGCTTTCACTTCGCCAATCACGGTGTAAAACTGCAACGTCGCTAGGCCATCTGTTGGGATGCGGATTTCGCCCTCGAGGGCTTGCAGTTCGCTCGCGTAATATCTCGTGATGGCCGTTTGGGACTGGGCTGTT
>JBOFGY010000303.1:0-6431 GCA_051649365.1 Trueperaceae bacterium | reverse complement strand
ATCTTCCACTAGCCTAGCTGCATCTATCTTGAATTCCGTACTGTAATCCCGCTTCTCTTTCTTGGCTGTTGCCATCTTAGACCTCCTGCGTACTTATAGTCTCTTCCTTTTTTGTCTAAGATTTCAAGCTAAGTCCAGTGTACGGTGGGGCTGGCAAGAGTTTGAGGATTAACTGGCTTACGTGTGCTTGGCTAAATTCAAAGCCCTGAAAAAATCTCTGAATACGTCTATAACTCGACGCTGCTTTGGCTTCAGAACCAAAAGCTAGGCTTAAACTGACGAAGTTCACTGTTTTTTGTTGCACTAAGCTCAGCAGCAAGCACGCTGCAAATCCCAAGCGACTTTTATGCCATCCCCAATGACTCTCTAGTATTTTCTCTAACGATTCTTTATGCTGCATTTAGCTCTCCTTCAAGATGGTTTCTTTGCAGTTCTCATCTTGACACTGGAGAGCTTTTTACTCAAATTATTGTCGTGTACTTAGGTTCGTGCCATAAATTCTTCTCGTAAAGGTTTATTGGCGCACCACAAAGTTTTGTTTTGCAACCATTTCTACATATGCAAGGTGTCTAGGGAAAGGTTAGCTTTTGAAGGATTGGGCGAGTGTGAGCAGGGCCTCGGCTCGCTCGAGCTTTGTCACACTGTTGGGAGTAAGTGTAATAAGACCATCTAATTTGGCTGCAATTGCTGTTAGGGTCTCTTCATTCGTATCGCCCACAGCCTCGAGTTCGACCTCTTCAAAGAAACTGGTGTCAAAAACGCCAGGGTAATTTGCGCTAACGGCATCAAAAGATAAGAGGGCGAGGTTTTGAAGGTCGTGTTTTACGAGATAACAGGTGCGAAAGGTGCTTAGCTCGAGCTTTTCGGTAAGAGACCAAGGGTCGGTAATAGGCTCGAGTCGCTTCAGAATGGGTTCGGGCCAATGGGCTCCAAGCATAGCTTCTTCAAGTTCTTCGCGTTCGTGTAGAGCACCCGCTACAGTGCCCCCTGTTTTGAGCGTGGCGAGCACTTGCCCTTCGGTGCGACGTTTTCGCAAAGCAATACCTGCTGCTCGCAAACTGCCCTTGGCATCATCAAAGTAAATATCAAACTGTTTTTGAAGTCCTCGAGCCAGCAGTGTATAGGGTTTTAGGGCGGTCTTGAGTTCTTCTGGTTGAGGAATATCATCACTTAGAGAAAATTTCAGTTCGCGTTCTAGGGGCATAGGGTCAAGTTTAGCACTGGTTTTGTTCACAGTAATGCTTCCAGTTCTTTCATTCCATCATTCTTGACATTACTTTTTCAAATACGTTTGAGTTAACGAAGAAAATAATAAATAAAACCAAGCAGCGTACAAAGCCCCAAAGTCTTAAACATGCCCCAATGCCAACGAAAGGTAAACAAGAAAGCTAGGGCAGATAAGACGAGCGCAAGAATATTGAGACTTGACCAATCGGGAAGTGATAGATGCAGCAAGCCCCATTGTGATTCGTTGACAGTCGTAAAGATAACGTGCAGGGCAAACCAAATGGCTAAATTGAGAATGACCCCAACAACAGCTGCTGTAATGGCTGACAACGTCGTACTAAGAGCTTTATTCTGGCGCAACGACTCAATAAAAGGTGCGCCGACAAAAATAAATAAGAAGCAAGGTGCAAAGGTCGCCCACACCGTAATGACCGAGCCAATAATGCCTGAGAGCACCGGGTTTAAGTCACCGGCGAAACGATAAGCACCCATAAAACCTACAAATTGATTCACCATAATGAGTGGCCCGGGTGTGGTCTCGGCCATGCTAAGCCCTATGACAACTTCTTTAGGCTCGAGCCAACCAAAGACATCTACAGCTTGCTGAGCTACATATGCCAGCACAGCGTAAGCACCTCCAAAAGTTACGAGTGCGGCTTGCGAGAAAAACTGTGCCAATCTTACAAAAACATGCTCACGACCGAGTGCAATCCATAGGAACGCAAAAGGCAAAAGCCAAATGGCGAGCCACACAAAGGTTGTTTGCAAGGTTGCCTTAAGGGACGGTTTAATCTGCGAGGCAATTTCATCCGTGATCACGAAGCCTTCGTCGCTGACATCTTTATCCCCTTGACCTTTAATGACCTGAAAGACGTTTGGTGCTAGTTGTCCACCGATAAAACCTACGAGTCCAGCTATAATGACGATAAATGGAAACGGTACGTTAAAAAAGAAAATCGCTATAAATGCTACCGCAGCGATAAGATACATGACCGGATTTTTGAGCGCGCGTTTACTGACACGTTGCACAGCCTCGAGCACCAAAGCAAGCACTGCTGCCTTCACACCAAAGAAAAGGGCTTCAATAAAAGTCGTTTCTTGAAAGAGTGCGTAAATGAGGCTTAGCACGAGTAGGGCGAGAAAACCAGGTGCAATAAACAAAAGCCCCGACACTAGACCGCCCCGCGTGCCGTGCAGTAACCAACCCATATAGGTGGCAAGTTGTTGCGCTTCTGGCCCAGGAAGTAACATACAATAGTTCAGCGCGTGCAAAAAGCGGTTTTCACTAATCCACTTTTTTTCTTCGACGAGCACTTTATGCATCACGGCTATTTGACCTGCTGGGCCACCAAAGGAATTGAGGGCCACGCGCAGCCAGACACCTAAGGCTTCTCGAAAGGTGATGTTGTGTAGGGGTTGTTTCACTAGATTTTAGCTTTTACGTTAAGCGAAACTCCGTGTTGGTTACGGTGGCGTAAGTACTCGAGCCCGAGCGGTATAAGGGAAGCAAAGATAATTCCAAAAAGCCCGACATAAGACACCGTTTTTATAAGTGTTTCTAAATCAAACAGGGTTAAATCAAACATGGCGCAAGTCTATCACGCGGTTTAGAGAAGAGACTTCTTGCATAAATACCCTTAAGCACCGAACTAAAAAGGACTTTTTTTGAAGAAAACCGCAAGAGGTCTAAGGAAGGAGAAAGGAGAAAAAAGCCCTATGCTAACTTCTATCTCTTAACTCCTGGTTTCCCCCAACCAGTCCCGCTTGAGGTCTGCAAAATAATCACCCCTCAAACTTTCCCGAATCTCCTCGCAAAGCTTCGACATAAAGCGCAGATTGTGAAGGGTGGCGAGGGTTTGCGCGAGTCCTTCGCCTGCTTTGAAGAGGTGACGTAAATAGCTTCTGGAAAAATGTTTACAGGTATAACAGTCGCACGTTTCATCGAGTGGGCGTAAATCGTGGGTGTATTTAGTGTTGCGAATATTGATTCTAAATTTGGGCAAGGGTTTACCGTCATCGTCAAAGCGTTTGAGCAGTCCACCGTTGCGTGCGTTGCGCGTCGGGCTAACACAATCAAAGGTATCCATGCCGCGTTGTACAGCCTCGAAGACGCTCGGCACATCACCGATGCCAAGGAGGTGCCTCGGTTTTTCGCGGGGTAATTCGGCTAAACTCCACTCGAGAATCTGGTGCATATCTTCCAGCGTTTTACCAAGATTGCCACCAATGGCGAGTGCGTCAAAAGGCATACTAGCAATAATCCGTGTGCTCTCCGTGCGAATATCTTTGAACGCGCCACCTTGTGTGATGCCGTAAAGAATCTGGTCGTAACCGTGTTTGGGTGGCTGCCCCTCGAGATACTCCAAGCAACGCTTGGCCCAACGGTGGGTGCGCTCGGCACTGCGCTGTGTATAGCGTGCGTCGTGTAGGGGCGAGGTGCATTCGTCAAAGGCAAGAATCATATCTGCACCCAAATCGCGTTGAATCGCCATGCTTTTTTCGGGTGTAAATACGTGTCGGCTACCGTCAATATGACTCTTAAAGGTCACGCCATCTTCGCTTACTTTGACGAGGGATTCACCATTGCCGACTCTAGGTTGTGTCCTTTGTGGTTGTGTATTCTCTAGCTGTGTATTCTCTAGCTGTGTATTCTCTAGCTGTGTATTCTCTAAGATGCCGCCTTCTTCGCCTGGAAAGATGTTGGCGATTTTACCCACACCGTGTTCTAAACTTGCCCCGAGGCTAAAGACTTGAAAGCCGCCCGAATCGGTCATGACAGGGCGTGGCCAATGCATAAACTTATGTACGCCGCCGTGCGCGGCTACCACGTCTTGTCCAGGACGCAGATAGAGATGATAGGTATTGGCAAACATCACTTGGGTGTGGGTCTCGAGGGCTTGCTCGGGTGTGAGTGATTTGAGCGTGGCTTGTGTACCCACCGCAACAAAGCTCGGTGTTTCTATAACGCCGTGTGGCGTCGTGAGTTTACCGAGGCGCGTATGGTTTTCTTCGCGTAACAGTTCAAAGCTGAAGCCTTGTTTCATAAGCACAGCAGTATACCAGCATAAAGCAGAAGGAAGATAGAAAAGACTGACTTTGCGCCTTACGCTATGCGTCTTACGATAAACTAGCCATGTGATTTACGACCTTCCTGAACTTTATGATGCACAGTATCAGCGTTACCGCGATGATTTGAATTTTTACGTGGGGCTTGCTAATGATTACGGTTCACCTATTTTAGAACTTGGTGCGGG
This sequence comes from Trueperaceae bacterium, assembly GCA_051649365.1. Taxonomy (GTDB): domain Bacteria; phylum Deinococcota; class Deinococci; order Deinococcales; family Trueperaceae; genus CAVTAE01. The sequence goes on along the minus strand of JBOFGY010000303.1, from coordinate 1,950 downwards.
TACGGGGCGTGTTTCGCTGGCGTTAGCAAAAGCAGGTCACACGGTTGTCGGCATTGACTATTCACAGAGAATGCTCGAGAGAGGACACGAAGCCGTTGTCGAATCCAACCTCAGTAACTTCATTACTTTGCTGCGCGGTGATATGCGTGGGCTCGAGCTATCTCAAATCTTCCCCATTATTATCGCACCGTTTAACACCCTCATGCACGCTTATACTATCGCTGATCAAGATGCAACGTTGGCAAGTGTAAAGCGTCATTTAGAACCAGGTGGTGTCTTTGCCTTTGACGTGTACGCTCCTAATTTTTCTAGCTTGAACATCTTGCGCCGTGAAACAGAGTGGGAGCATGTTGGGGGTGAAAACGCAGAATTGTTTTTATATCAGAGTCTCGATGAAGACCATCAAATCCTCGAGTCCCGCTACTACCTAGACATGGTGCAGAAAGACGGCAGTTTGACAAGGCAAACGAGCGTTCTAAAACAACGCTATTACACTCGGTTTGAACTCGAGCGGATGATAAAAGGAGCAGGGTTTACAGGCGTGCAAATCTATGGTGGTTTTGATAAACGGCGCTACAGCCACAAAGAAACAGTAGTAGTTGTGGTGTGTAAGGTTTAACGACTGCTGTAAGGTTTAACGACTGCTCAGCAACATCCGCGCGTACTCGAGCGCCTGCGTAACTCCTGCTGTATCCGTGCCATTGCCTTGTGCTCGCTCGACGCTACCGCCGCCTTTACCTTGAATTAAATACAACACTTCATTGAGCAGCGTATTCATTTCAGCCGAAGCTTTTTTACCGCGAATAAAAAGCAGTGAAGCCCTCTCACCTGTGGCACCAAGAAGTGCGATCACGTCGTCGTGTGTGCCAAGAAATTTTGACAAGGGGACAAGGAGGGAACTCTCTTCGGCGCTTAATTCGTGGGTGATAATACGCCCTTTTTCTATGACGTGCGCGGTTTGTAGTAGTTCTTGGGCTTTCGTTTTTGCAACAGTAAGCTGGAGGTGCTCGAGCTGCTGCTTTGTTGCTTTAAGTTCATCACGCAGTTGGGTGACACGCTCGGGTAGTTTTTCTACACTGCTGCTAAAGGACTTCGCTACTTCACCGCTAACCCTGTGTTTTGTCTGGTAGTCAGTTAGGGCTTCGCTACCTGCCATAAAATAAATGCGTGTCAGACTGCCTTTGATTTTTTCTGAAGCGATAATTTTAATGGGTAAAGCTTCGGCTGAGGAGCGCAAATGCGTGCCACCACATGCCGAGTAATCATAATCACCAATGTGCACGATGCGGATTTTCCCAGATACCTTCGGGGTACGGCGCAAGGGATATTGGCTAAGTTCGCTTTCGTCTACCTCAAACGCTTTGATAGCTAAGTTTTGATAACCAGCTTCGTTGACAATGTTTTCTGCGCTTAGGATGTCCGTGTCTTTAGGTTCGCCAGAAATATCAATCGTGCAAGTGACGTGTTCTAAATTGACGGACTGTGTTTGAAAGGCAGGGCTTACACGCACGAAAGCTTGCGCCAACATATGCTCGCCACTATGACGCTGCATGTGTTTATAGCGTCGCTCCCAATCGAGAACACCGTGAACGCTGTCGCCTATCTTAAAGCTATCTGTTTGGACTTTGTGCCACACCGTCGCTGAGGTTTTCTCTTCTTTGAAGGTCTCGAGCACCCTTCTACCATTCAGGGTACCTGTATCAAACGACTGACCACCCGAAGTCGGGTAAAAAGCACTCTCGGTCAAAGCGATGAGAAAAGCACCTTTTTCTTCACGCACCTCTGTGATGGTGCTCTTAAACTCGGTTATGTAACTATCAAGTTGTTCTAAACGTTTCACGATGCGAGTGTACCAAATTTCACTCAAAACTCAAATTGGACTCGAGTGAAAAAGTAAAACAAATGTTAGAAATACTAAGGATAGACTCTTAGCTTATAAACTCAATGCTT